>NZ_BAABDJ010000003.1:0-13162 GCF_039539565.1 Hymenobacter fastidiosus
AATCCATCCCCAAAGTTACGGCTGCCTCGCACGAGTTAACTTAGCACCCTTTTCCGAATCAAGTCTAGTAATCAGGGGTGGCTTGGGGGCCTGGCAAGGGGCGTAATACTCCGGGCGCGGACGCGCCGGAACCTCCCCGGGCTCGGTATCGACGGCTTCTTCTGGCAGTGCTTGGTTGTTCATGGCCGGGCCCTTCCGGGAGTTAGGTTGAGGGAGTGAAGTAGCGGGTTATTCATCTTTCAGGGCCACGACGGGCTGCACCCCGGCGGCTTTCAGGGCCGGCACCAGCCCGGCCACGGCTCCGGCTACCACCAGCAGCGCCACCGCCGTAGCGGCCACGCCCACGTCGACCTGCGGGTTGGCGAAAAAGCCGACGTCCTGGCCCGCAATCAGGAAGTTTATACCCGCCATCAGGGCCGTGCCGAACAGCAGCCCCAGCAAGCCGGCAGCGGCCGTGATGACGATGCTTTCCTGCACGATCAGGCTCACGATGCTCCAGGGCGTGGCCCCCAGCGCCTTGCGAATCCCGATTTCCTTGGTGCGCTCCTTCACCACGATGAGCATGATGTTGCTCACCCCGATGATGCCGGCCAGAATGGTGCCGATGCTGACCAGCCAGCTGAAGCCCGAAATGCCGGTAAACAGCCCCTGCACCCGGGCGTATTCCTCCTCCACGTTGGCCGAGCCAAAGGCCCGCTCGTCGGTGGGGGCCACCTTATGCTGCCGGGCCAGAATCTGCTTCACCTTGGTTTCGACGAGGGCCGCCGGAATGCCGGGTTTGGGGATGAAGGCGAAGTAGCCCACCTTGTTCACCTGATTGAAGGTGATCTGCAGCGCCGTGAGCGGAATGATGATGGTCTGCGCGTCCTGCTGGGCATTTTCCGGCTTGCCCTCGGCTTTGGACAGGCCCACCACCCGGAAGTAGATGCCCTTGATGCGGATTTCCTGCCCCAGCGGATCGGCCTTATCGAACAACACCTCCGCCACCCGGTCGCCGATGACGGCCACTTTGCGCCGCTCGGCAATATCGATGTCGTTGATAAAGCGGCCCGCCGTCAGGTGCAGGGCCTTCACGGCCGGGTAGCCGGGGTATTCGCCGTTGACGGAGAAGAAGGAGCTTTTGGTGCCGTACTGCACCGTGAAGGTGCCATCCAGGGAGCCGCGGGGCAATATGACGGCGGCCTCGGGCACTTCGCGCGTCAGAACTTGCACGTCGTCGTTGGTCAGCTGGATAAAGCGGCCCACCTTCAGCCCCGCGTAGGGGACGCTGGTGCGCTGGGTCCAGACGAACACCGCGTTTTTGGCCACGTCGAACTCCTTTTCCACGCCGTTGCGGAAGCCCTTGCCCGCGCCCAGCAGCACCACCAGCATAAAAATGCCCCAGAATACGCCAAACGCCGTGAGCCCCGTGCGCAGCTTATGCCGCCGCACCGTGGCCCAGATTTCGCTCCATTTATCGAGGTCAAACATGGTTGATTTAACTTATTCGGCCCGTAAGGCTTCAATCGGTTTCACGTTGGCCGCCTTCATGGCCGGAATCAGCCCGGCTACGGCGCCGGAAACAACCAACAGCAGGGTGGCACTCAGCGCCACCCCGACATTCACCTCCGGATGGTCGAAGTAGGAGGTGGTACCGCCGGACTTTTCCAGGGCATAGCGCACCGCGTCCAGCAGGGCCACGCCGGCCAGCAGCCCCAGGTAGCCCGACAGGCTGGTAATAACCACCGATTCCTGCACGATCATGCTGATGATGCTCCCCGGCGTAGCCCCCAGCGCCTTCCGCACCCCGATTTCGCGGGTGCGCTCCTGCACGATGATGAGCATGATGTTGCTCACGCCCACCACCCCGGCCACCAGCGTCAGCACCCCGATGATGCTCACGAACAGCTTGATGCCGCTGAACAGCCCTTCGAAGCGCTGCACCTCTTCCTCATTGTTTTCGAGCTCCAGGGCCTGCTTGTCGGCGGGGTCGAATTTATGGCGCTGGGCCATCAGCTGGCGCACCTGCTCTTCCAGCACTTTCACGGGCGTACCCCTGGTGCTGCTCATGCCGATGCGCTGCACCTCGTTGTATTGGTTGAACACGGTCTGAAAGGTGCTGAACGGCACGAAGGCCCGCTCCTCGTTGCGGCCGTTGTTGCCGGTGTTGGTGAAGGTGCCCACTATTTTAAAGAACACGCCTTTCACCTGCACGTATTGCCCGATGCCGCTGCCGTCGCCGAACAAAACCTTGTGCACTTTCTCGCCCAGCAGCATCACCTTCCGCTGCTCGATGCCGTCGAGCGGGTTAAGCAGGCGGCCCCGGGCCAGCTTCTCCCCGTTGAGCTGAAAAAACTCGGCATTGGCCCCAAATACCTGGTAGGAGCCGTTTTTGGTGCCGTTGATGATGGTGTACTCGCCAAACAGCCGGTTGCGGGAAGCCAGCAGCTCCACGCCGTCCACGTGCTGACGGATGGCCTCCATATCGTCGTTGGTAAACTTGATTTCGCGGCCCGGCTTCAGGCCCTGCCACGGCAGGGAGGTTTTGCCGGCACTCACGAACAGGCTGTTCATGGCTCCGCCGCCGAATTCCTTCCAGATGCCGTTTTCCATGCCCTTACCCGCCCCCAGGAGCAGTACCAGCATGAAGATGCCCCAGAACACCCCGAAGGCCGTCAGAAAGGTGCGCAGCTTGTTGCGGCGCATGGTTCCCAGAATCTCCTGCCACTTATCGAGGTTGAACATGAAGCGCTGATTTTCGCGGATTAGGCGGATTGCCCTGATTCCTTACTATGCTGCCCGGGCCCGGAAGCAGATATCCCGATCAAGCAATTCCTAATTCTTAATTGTTAATTGTTAATTCCCTCCCGGCAGCTTTGCCGCACTTTTTCCAGGCGGCGCACCACGTCTTTCACCGTGGCTTCGCTGGTGGTGTAGAGGGGCAGCTCGAAGCTGGTGGTGCTGCTTTTCCTGCGCTTGGCAATCTTTATTTCGTAATGCCGGGGCTCGTCGTCGTCGGTGGAGAGCTGGTAAGTCAGCGCCGTTACGTCGGCCCATTCGAAGTCCATTTTCAGCTCGAACACCCCATTGTCCATCTTCATGGCCCACCCGGAATTGCCGCTGCCGAAGCTTACCGCCAGTGGTCTGGTCGTCTCCACATCCGCGTCCCGGTCGCGGATCAGCTGCTCGGCGTGGCAGCCGCGCAGAGTCAGCCTTACCTCCTGCTTGGGCTTTTGCGGGTTGCGCATCAGCTGATTGATCTGTTTGGCCAACGCCTGACTTTCGGCGGGCGTCACCTGGGCGTGGGCCTTACCGGCCAGCCCTAGGGCTACGGCACATAAAAGGAGCGTTTTCATAGCGGGAAGAATTTAAAGAAACACCACTCACTGCGGACCTGCTGCGCGGCCTTAGTCGCTTACAATCAGGCCGTCGCGCACCCGGATCATGCGCTGGGTCTGATGGGCAATATCGTTTTCGTGGGTCACGATAACCACCGTCATGCCTTCGCGGTGTACCTGCTTGAAGATGTCCATCACCTCCTGGGTGGTCTGGGTGTCGAGGGCGCCGGTGGGCTCGTCGGCCAGAATCAGCTTGGGCTGGCTGATGAGGGCGCGGGCAATGGCCACGCGCTGCTTCTGCCCGCCACTCAGCTCACTGGGCAAGTGGTCGGCCCGGTCGGCCAGCCCCACCCGGTCGAGGTATTCCAGGGCCCGCCGGTTGCGCTCCCGCCGGCTTACTTTCTGGTAGTAGAGCGGCAAAGCCACATTTTCCAGCGCGCTTTTGAAGCTCAGCAGGTTGAACGACTGAAACACGAAGCCCAGAAACTGATTGCGGTACTGCGCCGCCCGGGTCTGCGACAGGTTCCGGTCGATGCGGGTGCCGGCCAGCGTATAGTCGCCCTGATCGAAGTCGTCGAGGATGCCCACAATGTTGAGCAGCGTGCTTTTACCGGACCCCGACGAGCCCATGATGCTCACCAGCTCGCCTTGCCGGATGTGCAGATCGATGCCCTTGAGCACCTCCAGCCGGTTAGCGCCCATGTCGTAGCTTTTGCGGATGTTTTGCAGCTGAATCATGGGCGGAAGAAGGTTACGCCGGCTTATGTGCTTCGCCAAGTAGCTGGCAATACAAAGCAGCTGAATCGGCGCTGGATATGCAAGCCGGCCGGCAGATATTTTTCCCTGGCAGCCGGTGCCGGAGGCGACAGGCGAAAAGATGCACATTGGGCTATATTAGTTGCCCGGCCCTGGTCATTTTGCAAAAACAATAGCTCCCGGCCGCTTCCCGTCCGTCCCTACGCTCTGCCAGGCGCTATTCACCTGGGCTTTGGCAGCTCCGATTTTTTCCGGCGGGTAGCCCGGGGTCCCGACGCGCCCATGCTGCCGGAAGCCGGGACTGGCGCGGGAATTCACCTGGCAGCATGGGCTTTTCCCAAACATTCAAGCATCCAAAAAAACAGAACGTCATGCTTCGGCTTCGCGGACGCCAGAGGAAGCATGACGTTCTTTTCGTTTACCGTCCACCCACGTCAGGGCGACTGAGGCGCCCGCGTAAGCGCTACCACTTCACGGCCACGGTCAGGTAGAAGCTGCGGCCGTCGGAGGGTAGAATGCCGGGACCGGGGTAGCCGGTGGCGCGGCGGGTGAAGTACAGGGTATTCGCCAGGTTATTCACGCTGCCTTCGAGCTTCAGCCAGCGCCGCTCCCACGACACCGACGCGTCCAGCACCTGGTAGGCCGGAATCAGCCCAATGACGGCCAGGCTGGGGTCGGGGCGCGCATCCTGCGGGCTGTTGCGGGCGTTAGTGGCCTCCGATACCTGGTCGGAGAGATAAGTGAGCTGCACGGAGGCTTTCAGCGGGCCAAAGCCGCCCTGCATGCCGGCTTTCAGGTTGACGTCGGGCACAAACTCGACCTGGTTGCCGATTATCTCCTGGTTTTTGCTCTGCGTGTAGCGGCTGCGAATCAGCGACACGTTGCCGAAGGTGGACCACCGCCAGCGGCCCGGCCCGGCACCCGGGCGCAGCACCCGCAGCAGATCGGCCTCGGCGTACGACTCCACGCCCAGAATCAGGGCCCGGCCGATGTTGTCGCGGTAGCGGAACGGAACATTATTGGCACTGTAGGTGCCTACCTCGCCGATGCGGTTGTTGTAGAACAGGGCAAACAGGCTCATGTCGTAAGTCAGCCACTGGCCCTGCTCCCCGCGCAGGCCCAGGTCGGCCGAGTAGCCGCGCTCGTCCTGCAGGTTGGGGTTGATGACCAGCGAGTTGTTGACCACCTGCATGTCGCTGAAGGTGATGGAGCGGTAGTTCTGCGACACGTTGGCGTAGAACTCGCGCTGCTCCACGGGCTTGAAGCTGGCCCCGAGGCCGCCAATGACAAACGCACGCGGGCTGGTACGCACTTCGGTGGTGGTTCTGACGTCGGTGATGTTGCCGGCCAGGTCCCGGGCCACGGTCTGGTACGAGCCGTCGGCCCGGGTGCGGATGTACTCCACCCGTACCCCGGGCGTAAGCGAAAACTTCTCGCCGAAGTAGAAGATGTTTTCGGCGAAAACGGCCCCATTGTAATTCGGGAAGCGGTAGTCCGACGAGCCCGATAAGCCATTCACTCCCGACTCGGGTTCTTCAAACCGAAAGTCGGCCTTGCGCCCGGCGGGCCCGAAGCCCTGCCGGCTGTGGTTGTAGCCGCGGTAGAGGCGCGTGCCCACCAGCAGCACGCCGCTTTTGGCCTCGCCCAGGTCGTAGCGGGTCAGGTAGCGCGCCTCGGCCCCGATATTCCGGAAGTCGCCGGTGATGAGCTCCCGCTGCTGGGTGTCGGCATCGGGGCGCTCCACGAAGTTGGTGCGGAAGCCCAGCGCCTGGCGCGAGGCCAGCAGCCCAAAGGTGGTCAGGTTCAGGTTGGAGCGCGGGCTCAGCTTCCAGTCGGCCGAGAGGTTAAACAGGTTCCAGTCGACTTCAAACCAGTTGCGGGCACGGTTGGACTGCCGCGGATTTTCGGCAAACTGCCGGTCGCTCAGCCCGCCCGGCTGCTGGGCCAGGTAGTCCATGTGGGTGACCTGGGCACCTACTTTGAAGTTCTCGGTGAACTGGTAGCGCAGGTCGGCGTAGGCCGTTTTGCTGTCGAAGCCGGCGTTGGGCCGCCAGCCGTCGCCGCGCTTGTACTGGCCGAAGGCGTAGTAGCTGAGCTTCTTAACCGTGCCGCTCACGCTGTTGAAGGAGCTGAAAAAGCCGAACGAGCCCGCCGTCTGGCGCGACACCACGGCCACGGTTTTGTCGGGCTCGGGCGTGCGCAGCTCGAAGTTGAGCAGGCCGCCGAACTGCGTGCCGTACTGCAGCGAAGCGGCCCCGCGCACCAGCTGGATGCGCTTAACGGCCTCCACGGGGGGCGTGTAGTAGCTTTCGGGGTAGCCCAGCGCGTCGGCCGAGATGTCGTAGTTGTTCTGGCGCACGTTGAAGTTGCTGGTGCGGTTGGGGTCGAGGCCCCGGCCCCCGATGCTGAGCTGCAGGCCGCCCTGGTCGCTTTCCCAGATGTTGAGCCCCGCCACCCGCGAATACACCTGCCGGGCGTTGTTGGTGGCCAGGTTGGCCACCAGGTTGTCGGGCACGATGACCTCCGTTTTCTTGGCCGCGAAGATGGCCGTGCCTTCCACCTCGCGCAGGCGCTGCGGCCCAAACCGCGACTGGGGCGCGGCCACCACCACCTCGCCGAGCGTGCGCTGCCGGGCCGTGAGGGTGAAGTCCAGCACCCCGGTTTCGGCCGTCAGGTCCACGGCCAGCTTCAGCGGCTCGTGGCCAATGGAAGCCAGCTGCAGCTGCTGGCGGCCCGGCGCCAGGTTGGGCACCCTGAACAGGCCGGCCGAGTCGGTGCGGGCAATCTGGCGGGAGCCGCGCACGTATATTTCGCAGCCCACCACGGGCCGGTTGCTACCGGCTTCGCGCACCCGGCCCAGCAGGCTCACCTGCTGGGCGGCGGCCGAAAAGGAGGCCAGGACGCTGACGAGCAGCATTATCTTACAAACCGCTAATCTCATCGTCGAAGGGCAAAATCCAGGGCTTGGGCCGCAGGTCGTCGGAGGCGCGGGCCAAATCCACGGTGGGGTCAATAAAGCTCTTGCCCAGGCGCCCGTTCAGGCTCACGTAGGCGTCGGCGTACACCTGCGGGGCGGCCACGCCGCGCCGGACGTAGTAGTCGCGCAGGTAGCGGGCAAACTGCACCAGCATGTCGGGCTGGGTGCTCATCATCTTTTCCTGGAGCACACTCAGATGCTCGTAGTTATTGACCAGCCGGGCCCGGCCCGTCACGCCGTCCACGACCTTGAACTGCACCTGGCCCATCTTTTCCATGAGCATCACCCGCCAGGAAAAGCGGTAGCCTTCCTCGGTCCAGAACAGCTCCTGCGGGTAGAGCAGGTAGCGCAAGGGCACCAGCAGCTGCACCAGAAAAAACACGCCCAGACCCAGTCCCAGCAGCCGCCGGGTGCGCGGGCCGTACACCAGCGGGACCGCCGGCCGGGGCTGCGCCGGCCGCAGCTGCAGCAGCCGGCGCAGCCCGGCCAGCAGCCGCTCGTGGAAGGCGGCCGGAAAGAAAATCAGGGCCCCCACTATCATCACGTAGGGAAACATGCCGATGGGAAACAGCACCGCCGTGAGCAAATGAAACACCACCACGGCCGCGTAGGCCCAGGGTCGGGTGCGGCGGACAAGCAGAAAAAACGGCACGGTCAGATCGTAGAAGGCCCCGAACCAGCTGAACAGGTAGGCCACCCAGACCTGGCTCAGCAGCGGGCCCACCAGGGGCAGGTCGTTTTTGGCCGGCAGCCAGATGCGCAGCGGCATAGCCTGCAGCAGCCAGTCGGAGTTGAGCTTGGCCAGCCCGGCGTACACGTACACGATGCCCATGAGCAGGCGCAGCGCGTCCACCGTCCAGCGGGGCACCTCGTTGCGCCAGCGGCCCGGGTGCCGGTGCGTGTCCAGGGCAAAGTAGCGGCCGGCGGGCAGCACCAGCAGCAGCAGCGCCGCCAGACTCACGAAGTAGTAGTGGTTGAGGTAGGTGCTTTTGTCCATGAGCTCGATGTAGGTGAAGCTCAGAAACAGACCCGCCGCCGCGGTGCGGTACCACCAGCCCACCGCTACCAGCAGCGCGCACAGCCCGCACACCGCAAACAGCCCGTAGGTGTACGGCCCCAGGGGCTTCACCCACTCGAAGCCGTAGTAGGCAAAGAAGAACTTGGGCCGCAGATACAGCTCCGCAATCCAGCCCTTGGCCCAGAAACGCACTACGCTGGCCAGCACCAGCAGGCCAAAGGCCAACCGGAACGTAGCCAGCGGAGCCGCCGGGATGGAGGAACGAAAGTACCGCCGGAGCCCTTCCCCCATTAGTCGCCGTCGTTATCGACGTAGGTCACCGTGATGCCCAGGGCCGAGGTCATGTCGACCTTCAGCAGGCGCACGGCCTTCTGCATCTCGTTGTAGGAGGCTACCGCGTCGGCGTTGCGGCTGGTCAGGGTAGTATGCAGGTCGGGGCCCAGGGAGCTAAGCTGCTGGTATGATGCTCCGAACTGGGTGTTGATGATGCTGGGCAGACTCTGACCCGTGCGGCTGTCCTTGGCGCCGAGGGCCTCCAGGTAGCTTTTCAGCGAGGGCTGCCCGGCCCGGCCGTTGAAGAACTGCTGCACCGTGGCGTGGGCCGTGGTGGCCAGCTGCAGGGGCAGCGCCCCGCGCAGGTAGTAGGCTTCCATCTTGGCCGGCAGCGGCCTGCCGGTCATGGTGCCGGCCGGAATGCCGACTTTACCGGCCCGCAGGTAGCGCTCAAAATACAGGGAGTAGGCGTTGATAACCCGCGAAAGCGACGAGCTGGCGTCCGTCCCGGTGTTGTTGATAAAGGTGTCGCGGTACGCGCCGTTCCACTGCCCGTACACCGTGCCGAAGGTCTGGTCCATCTTGGCGACCACGTCGGTCAGGTAGCGACGGTGCGCGGCCGACGAAGCGTATTGCTGCACGATGGCCGCGTCGTCAGCTCCAATGCCGTTGAGCAGGTAGTCCAGGGCCGGGAAGCCCTGCTGCGGAATGGCCGTAGACAACTCGAAGTTGTAAGCGCCGCCGCTGATGTTGCGGTTGATGCCGGCCGCGTCGGCCGGGTAAATGTTGAAGTGGTTGCGCAGGCTCACCGCTTCGGCCGGACCGAACTCGTAGAGCTCCACCTGCTGCCACTCCACGTAGGCGGCCTGCCAGGCCTGCCGCGCCTCGACCAGCGTGGCCGTGGTGGGAGTTGCCGTAAAGACCGTAGTCCTGGCCTTGAGCACCACCAGCTTGTCGTTGAAGCGCTGGTAGGCGGGCTTTATCAGGTTGTCGGCCCATTCCGTGAGCAGGGCTTTGCGGTCGGGGCCGGTGCTGGGCTCCGGCGTATCGACGCCGGGTTGTTTCTGACAGCTGAAGATGCCCACCGCGAGCAGCAGCAGCGTGAGGGCGAACAAGAGAGACTTTTTCATGGCGTGTTGGCTTTGTGGCGAAGGCCAGCGGACCGCGCAGTCTGGCTGCCTGATGCGTTGGCCTCGGGTCCGCTGAAGTAGCGGGCCGACGGTTACTGGATGCTAAACTTGGCTTTGATGGCGTTGATGGCCACGTCGGCCTGGGCGTTGGTTAGGCTCCAGGCGCCCTGGCTGCCGGAGGTAAGGCCGGTCAGCAGGCCGTCGGAGAAGGCGGCGTCGGCGCCGTACTTGGGGCAGAAGCGCAGCGAGTAAATAAAGCCGAGGCCTTCGCCCAGGGCGTGGGCCTTCACGTCGAGGGCCGCCGCGGCTTTCCAGCTACTCAAATACGAGACGGCGGAGAGGGCAATGGTTTTTTCCAGCTCCGTGCGGATAAGGTCGGCCTGGGTTTTCACGCCCGCGGCATCGTTGTTGACGATGGCCGCGCGCCCTTTCAGGAAAGCCAGATACACGCCGGGCGAAGCCGGGCCGTTCTTTTCATTGAGGTAGCCGGCCAGGAAACGCTCCCGCGGGGTGGCGGTGATGTCCGTGGTCATGATGGCGTTTGAAGTCAGATAGCCGTAGGCCAGATCCCAGTTGTGCTCCAGCTCCGAGTAGACTTTGCCGTCCACCACCTTGCTGTTGTTGGCTTTCAGCGCCTGGTCGGTGAGCAGCACGTTGTTGATCTGGTCGAGCAGCACGGCCCCAATCAGGGCTTTCTGAATCACCTGGTTTACTTCAACGCCTTTTTCGTCCACGAGGTAGCGGCCCAGGCGGCCGGCGCTGCCGGGCGTGGCTACATTATTAACCGACTGGCTGACTACGGCTAGCTTGGTGATGTTCTGATCGATGTAGTTACGTACGGCTTCCGCACCGGTGGCCGGGAAAGAGGCCGCCGTGGTGGTGCGCAGCTGCAGGCCGGAGGTGTTCAGGCCGGGGCCGGTGAAATAGGCACCGGTGTTGGCGTACAAGCCGCGCAGCTTATTTACTTCGAGCGTAGAAGGTGCCGCCGGTGCGGCTACCGCCACCAGGGCCATGTAGGAGTTGAACTCCGAGAACATGTTCAGGCGTTGACCGGACGTGGTCAGGTCAACCGTGGACTGGCCACCGGCGTCCTTAAACGACTCGGTGTACCGCGAAGTCGCGCTAAGCGAGCTGGTGTCCATTTTGGTGCGCAGGACGGGAGCAGATTCCGTATCGTTTTTGTCGCAGGCCGTGAAGCCAAAGGTGAGAGCAAGCAGCGCGACCGAAGCGTATTTAAAAGACATGGCAACTAATTTAAGCCGGTGGTGAAGAGTGGGACAAAGGTATTGGTCCTATTTGGAATAATTACAAATAAGCGTAAAATATGTTTTTGCCCGGCTGAAATAGGTTGCCGGTATTCTGCAGAGACCCAGGAAGTACCCTTGGTCAGAAGGGCAGCTATACTCCTGGCGAAGTGATTTGCGAAAAGGAAGTAGGGAGCGGGGCTTGCCCCCGCCCGTCGGAGAACGAATCATCAGAAGTTCGTGCAACGACGGGTGGGGCAAGCCCCGTCCCCTACGGTGCGACGGGTAGAACCAGGAAATTTTCAGAGGTCTTCGGGACGATGATTGAACCGGAATCCGGACTCATTCAAGTGTAGCCAAGGGGTATATCCGGGCGCGCGCTGGTGGAAGCGGGCCAAAGCTCCGGCAGGGCCCGATGCCGTTGCTGTGCGAGGCGCCGTAGACGAATTCATGCTGCCCGTGGCGGACGCGCAAGTGGCGGCTACCTCGCCTCACAAGGCCAGGGCCGCTGGGCCGTCGGCCGCGTTGGCGGGCGACGCAGCCGTTTTTGAGCACGTACCAAATGGCGTCTACGCTTCTGCCAGCGGCCATTTACCGCGCCGACCCACGACGAGCAACATTGCCGGATACGGCCAGCCCCGCGTGGTTAAAGCTGAGCCGGGCCGCTTTCGAGCGGCTGACTGCGCGGGTGCCTGCATTGCGCATTTAACCCGAACAACCGCTTCGCGGCCCTCAGCACCAGCCCGGCAGCCGCCTGCTCCGGCGCGTCAGTATATAGCCGTGGGCTTACTTGGCGGCAGCCCGGCGCGCCTGCATCTGGGCCTGCATAGCGCGTTTCTTGGCCTGATACTCCTTATACTGGGTGGCGGTGAGCACCGTGCGCAGGTCACTTTCGGCCGAAGTGTTGATTCTGCGCAGCTCGGCAGTCAGCGCCGTTTTATCTCCGCCCAGCCGTTGGCGGGCATCGTTCACTTGTTGCACCGTACTGCGCAGAATGGTCCGGACTTTCGTTTGCTGATCGGGGTTGAGGCCCAGCTCGTCCGTCATCACATCGGCCAGATCACGGGCCGCGGCTTTGGGTACTTCGGGGGCCGGAGCCGGAGTCACGACTACTGATTTGGCCACCGGGATGTCGACCTTGTTGCGCCGGGCGCAGCTCAGGGTAAGCGTACTGAACAGAGCCAGGAGAAGCAGCGAACGGGCAGGAAACATAGCGGCGCAGAAGTTGAGAGTGCGCCTTTCTTACGCGAAAAAGGGGGCCGGTGGTTATAGCGGCCGCTCAATCAGGCTAAAATAACCGGGTTGGTCCTTACGAAGCCATTGCCACCGCCCGGTTAGCAGAATGCGTTGAGGCCGGCCCGCTGGCTTTCATTTCCTGAGCCGTGTAGTGGGCCAGAGCCATAATAGTGAGCATGGGATTCACGCCGCTGCAGGCCGGAAACGCCGAGCCATCGGCCACGAACAGGTTCCTGACTTCGTACGTTTCCCCGTTGGGGCCGACCGGGTGCGTGGCCGCGTCGCCGCCCATGCGGCAGGTGCTCATCTGGTGGGCGCTGTACAGGCCAAACTGGTTGGGCTTCCAGCTCAGATGCGGCAGGCGGTCCAGCACTTCCGGATTCTGAATAACGCCGTCTTTGGCGTACACCGTGGGCAGCGTGCCGTGGGGCAGGTAAACGGTATTGGCGCCCGCCGCCGCGTGAATTTCGGCGGCGGCCCGTATGCCCTGCAGCATGCTGGCGCGGTCGAAGTCGCTAAGCGTGTAATCGATCAGCGGGGCCCCTTGCTTATCAATGCTGACCCGGCCGCCGTCCCGGTCGCGGGTGAGCACGATAAAGCTCCCCAGGTGGGCGGCATTGAGCATCATCTGCTTGTGCTGCTCGCCGCTGAGCCAGGGCAGGACCATGGCCATCAGGCCCGTGTGGGCGGGCGGGGTTTCGAGCTTGGCGCCGAAGTTGGTGCCGTTCAGCATGGTAAAGCAGTCGTTCACCACCGACATGCTGGGGCCGTGCCACGGATTCATGCGCTGCGGATACAGGGCCGAAACCACCACCGTGGGGTGCAGGTGCAGGTGCTGCCCCAGGTGAGGGTGGCGCAGCCCGCTGCGCAGCAGCAGGGCCGGCGACTGAATGGAGCCGCCGGCTACCACCACGCGCCGGGCCCGCACCGTCACCCGCACCCGGCGGCCATCGGCCGTGGTGTGCACGGCTTCCGCGCCGGTAGCGTGCCCGGCCTGAATGGTCACCCGCTCCACCTGGGTATCGGCCAGAATGCGGGCTCCGTGCTCGAAAGCCCGCAGCAGGTAAGTGTTCAGCGTACCCTGCTTGATGCCGTACCGGTCGCCCAGGGTGCTGTAGCCGAGGCCCTGGAAGTGGGCTTCCGCCTCGCCCAGGCCTTTCTCATTGCGCGGTATCAGCTTTACTTCCTGCCCCAGCCTGGTAGAGCCGTCC
>NZ_BAABDJ010000003.1:13224-139780 GCF_039539565.1 Hymenobacter fastidiosus
CGCGTCGAGGCTTTTTTTGAATTCGAGGGACGTAAAATGGGGCACCTGATGCTCCCGGGCCCATTCCTGCAGCACGTAGTCGGGGGTGCGGAAGGCGCCGGCCCAGTTCACGGTGGTGCCCCCGCCGAGGCAGCTGCCGGCCAGCAAGGCCACGCCCCCGTCCTGGGTGGTCAGGGCTCCTTTGGCGTCGTAGAGCTTGCCCAGCATATCTACTTCGCGCTGGGTGAAGTCGCAGCCGTGGCAGTAGGGGCCTTTTTCGAGGACCAGCACCTGCTGCCCCGCCGCCGCCAGCTCCCCGGCAATTACGCCGCCGCCGGCTCCGCTGCCAATTACCAGCACGTCGCAGTCGTAGGTGACGTCGGCCGTGGGCTGCAGGGTACGGATGGGCCTGGGCGTATCCACCACCTCGTCCGCCAGCGGCCCGGCATACCCGATTGACTCCCAGGCGGCGTTAGTTTGCTCCGCGCTGGAGCTGCCGTAGTAGAGAAACACGAGCAGCTTGCGCAGGGCATGAAAGCCTTTGCGCAGCTGGGGCAGGTTGCTCTGGGCCCAGCTGCGCAACAGCTGCTGGCGCTGGTCGGCCGCCAGCCGGTGGAAGGGCTTCAGCGGGCCCAGCCAGGTGATGCCCAGCATCGGACTGTTCAGCAGCTGCAGCAGCTTCTGAAATTCCTGCCGGGCCGCCTGGGGCTGGCCGGCAATTACCTCGAACACCAGGTCTACATCCACGCCTTCAGAGCCACTACGCCGCCAGAAGGCCGCGTGGTCGGCTTTGCCTGCAAAGCCCGGAATAAAGGTGTCGGCCAGAGCCCGAAGGGTAGTGCGGTGCGCGTCGGTGGGAGTCATGAGCAACGGAGTAGAACCAGGAGTGCGCGTTGTTCCGGCAGAGGAAGGTTGCACCCCGAAAAGATCGGTAATTCCCCGCACATACTCGGCATGCAGCCTTGTTTTTGGTTCCTAAAAAAGCGGCGGCCCTCGCTCCCGGCTAGAACCAGCGCATCACCAGCGCAATCATCTTTTTCACCTTGGTAGTGTAGGGCGGATAGAGCAGCTTCACGGAAGTCTGGCCCACGCGCTGCTGCAACACGCCCTTCAGGTTGGAAAACGCGTCGAAGCCGTAGCGGCCGTGGCAGCGGCCCATGCCGCTGTTGCCGAAGCCCCCGAACGGCAGCTCCAGGTGCATCAGGTGCACAATGGTGTCGTTGATGGCGGCCCCGCCGGACGGCGCGTGCTTCAGCAGGTAGCGGCGGTTGTCGGCGCTGCGCGAGAACAGGTACAGGGCCAGCGGCCGGGGCCGCTCGTTCACGAAATCCACGGCTTCCATCAGGGTGCGGTAGGTGCGCATGGGCAGAATGGGACCGAAGATTTCCTCGCTCCACAACCCCGTATCGGTGGGTACGCCGTCGATGAGGGTGGGCTCGATAAAGCACTCCGACGAATCGACGATGCCGCCCATTTCCAGCGTGCCGCCGCGGCGCTGGCCTTCTTCCAGCAACCGGCTCAGGCGCTGAAAATGGTGGCCGTTGATGACGCGGGCAAAGGAGCTGGACTTCTGCACCCCCTCGCCCTTCGGGTCGTACAGGCGGCGGGTAGCACTGCGGATTTCCTGCACCAGCTGATCGCGCACCTGCTCCTGCACCAGCAGGTAATCGGGGGCCACGCAGGTCTGGCCGGCGTTCAGAAACTTACCCCACACGATCTTCTCGGCCGCGTCGCGCAGGTCGGCGGTTTCGTCGACCACCACCGGCGACTTGCCACCCAGCTCCAGCGTGACGGAAGTGAGGTGCTCGGCGGCGGCGCGCATCACTACTTTGCCCACCTGCGGACTGCCGGTGAAGAAGATATGATCGAAGGGCAAGCGGAGCAGGGCCGTGGACACGTCCTTGTCGCCTTCGCATACCACCACTTCGCTGGGGTCGAAAGTTTCGGCCACCAGCTCCCGCAATAGCCGGCTGGTGGCGGGCGTCATTTCCGATGGCTTGATGAGGCAGCAGTTGCCGGCCGCCAGGGCCGAAATCAGCGGGTCGATAGCCAGGTAAAACGGGTAGTTCCAGGGCGCAATAATGAGGACCACGCCCTTGGGCTCGGGCTGCACCCAGCCTTTAGCCCCCAGCAACGATAAAGGCGTGCCTACGCTGCGCCGGCTCATCCACTTTTTCAGGTTCTGCAGCGTGTGCTTCAGCTCACTCTGGGAGGCGTAGATTTCGCAGAGGTCGACCTCCTCGGCCGGCTTGCGGAAGTCAGCATACAGCGCCTGCTGAACCCGGGGCTGGTTTTTCGCCAGCCACTCGCCCAGCTTGCGCAGACGGGCGGCCCGGGGCTCCCAGCTTTCCTGCCGCAGCGCGGCGCTGCGGCCCCGGAGCCGCTCAAAAGTGGCCCGCAAAGAAGCTTCATCCAGAACGACAGGGGCAGGAGGCTCAGAAAAGGTGGTTAGCATGGCGCGCGGCGCAAAGAAGTAAGAGGACAGATGCTTTCAAGTTCGGGAAGGTTAACCCGAAAACCAAATCACATAACTTATCTAATATATTGTTTAGTTAAAAACATATTTAATATGTAATTAAAGATATATTTAATATGTTTGGCAAAGATTCCGGCGGGCTAGTAGCAGCCTAAGTCGAGGTATAAGTTGATTGGTAAGGTTAGCAAACGGCCTGGTTATTCATGGCATTAAACGCCCGCGGGCATCAGGTATGGGAATCGTTCGGCTTCTGTTGGCTATTGCGGTAGTCATTGCACATTCTTCATCCATTTTTGGCTTCCGCCTGATGGAAGGGGCCATTGCGGTACAGGCGTTTTACATCGTTTCGGGCTTCTACATGGCGCTGGTGCTGAACGAGAAGTATATCGGGCAGGCCCACTCCTACCGGCTTTTTATCACGAACCGGCTGCTGCGCCTCTACCCGGTGTACTGGGTGGTGCTGGTCCTGAGCGTGGTCTGCAGCGTGGGCGGCTACTGGCTGACCGGCAACCCGTTCAAGCTGTCGGCCTACTTTGAGGCCTTGCCTTATATCCAGCCCTATGCCCTGTTTTACGTCATCCTCACCAATGTGGTGGTCCTGGGCCAGGATATGGTTTTCTTCCTGGGACTGAACCCACAAACCGGCCGGCTGTTTTTCGCCCCCGATTTCCACGTCACCAACCCGCCGGTGTACATGTTTATGTTTCTGCCCCAGGCCTGGACGCTGGGCGTGGAAATCCTGTTTTACCTGCTGGCCCCATTTCTGGTGCGGCGCAGCGTGGCGGTGCTGGTGGTGCTGGCGGGCGGCAGCCTGGCCATCCGGCTGGCACTCTATAACATCGGCCTGCACGATGACCCGTGGAGCTACCGGTTTTTTCCCTCCGAGCTCATGTTTTTTCTGGTGGGCGCCCTCTGCTACCGGGCTTACCTGGTACTGAAGGTCCAAGCGGTGCCGCCCTGGGTTTTTCAGGCCGTGCTGCTGCTGGCGCTGGCCGTTATTCTCAGCTACCACTTCCTGCCCACCGACCTGCCCAAGCGCATCGTCTACTACCTGTTCTTCGCCCTGACGGTGCCGTTTCTATTTATCCTGACCAGGAACAACCGCTTCGACTATCACCTCGGCGAGCTTTCCTACCCGGTATACATTTCCCACATGTTTACCGGCTCCATCGTGAAATACGCCCTCGACCAGGCCCGTATTCCGGAGGCCTGGTTCGGGCTGACTCTGGTGGTGGTCACGGTGCTGTTTTCGCTGCTGCTGGTCCGCTTTGTTGCCGGGCCCGTGGAGCGGTACCGCCAGCGCCGGGTCCGGAAATTCCAGCAGGCTCCCCCCGACCAGACTCTGCCGGCGGGCCTGGTCCCGTCGGGCTGAAGGAGCCCCCGGCCCCAACTACCCGGCCGGGGCCGCAAAGCCTGGTCCCGGCTTCACTCCCCATTCTAATACCTACTGCACCTACTGCATATGCTTAAACCTCTACTGCTCACCGCATTGATGCTGATAGCTGCGCCCTTAATGGCCCAGCAGCTGTTCAGCGGCAGCCACAGCAATTACGCCGGGCTGACGGGCGTGACCTGGAACCCCGCCCACGTCGCCGACAGCCGCTACGTGCTGCAGCTGCAGCTCTTTGGAGCCGATGCCCACGCCACCAACACCGCCTACCGCTACACCGGCGCCTGGAGCCCCCAGAATACGGGTGCCGATCTGGATCTGGGCAAGGAGTTTCTGACCCGGCGCGAAAGTGACCGGCCCAAGCTGCTCAGCGCGGGCCTGAATGTGCGCGGGCCGGGTCTGATGGTCCGGCTTAGTCCCAAGCGGGGAGTGGCCTTCAGCACCCGGGTGCGGTCGGCCATGCAGGGCAACGAGGTATCGGAAAATCTGATCCGTACTGCGGTGGATAAATTCAAAATGCGGGGCCGCTCAACTGATAACACCTTCAACCTGAACATGAACCTGTTTGCTGAGTGGAACGCGACTTATGGGCAGGTCGTCGTCGACAACGACCAGCATTTTCTGAAGGCGGGCCTCACGGTCAAGCGCCTGATTGGGTTCGGCTCGGCCTACCTGCAAAGTAGCCGGGCCGACTACGAGATTGTGGAGCGGACTGCCGCCACCGGCGACTCCACTTTTCGGCTGAACAGCCTGGAAGCCTCCTTCGGCTATTCCAATGCCCAGGCTTTCGACAACCTCACCCTCGAACGGACCGTGGACCTGCTCACGGCCCGGGGTGCGCCGGGGGCGGGCTGGGGCGCGGATATTGGCGTGGTGTACGAAAACCGCCCCAATGCGGGCCAGTACCGCTACATCGATAAAAAAGGCGTGGAAAGGATTGACCATTCCCGCAACAAGTACCGCTACCGGCTGTCGGCCAGCGTCACCGATCTGGGCAGCATTCTGTACGACAAGGAGGCCACGGCTTTCAACAACATCCGCGCTACCAACGCCAGCGTGAGCGAGGCCGATCTGGAGGGCATTGACTTCGACAACTTCGATGCCCGGTTCGACCGGATTCTGCGCACCCAGACCCACACCCGGACAACGGAGTTCCGGGCCGGGCTGCCCACGGCTCTCAACCTCGACCTGGACTACTGCCTGCGTCCCCACCTCTACGCCAACGTCTCGGTGAGTCAGGGCCTGCGGGGCCGCTATGCCATCGGGATGCGCAGCTTCTCATTTGCCGCCCTCACGCCGCGGTTCGAAAGCAACTGGCTGGAAGTAGCCGCCCCTATCTCGCTGATCAACGGCTACCAAACTCTGGCCTACGGCCTGATGCTGCGGCTGGGTGCCATTACCATCGGGTCGAACGACCTGTCGCCCGTGTTCAGCTCCAGCAATCCGTACGGCGTCAATGGCTACTTTCAGGTGGCCCTGAGCCTGGCCAACCGGGGGGCCCGGCTGAAGAAGCACGGCCCCGCCCGGCTGCCCAATGCCACCCGGTAGGCGGCCGCCTACGACTGTTTTTTGTGGGTTTTCAGATACTCCCGGGCTTCGCGGTACTGGGGCGTAGCACGGTCGGCTTTGTCCTCAACTTCGGTGTAGTAGCGCACGGCGGCGGCCGTGTCCTGGGCGTCGTCGGCCAGGCGGGCCAGGTTGAGGTTGGCCCAGACGCAGAAGCCGCTGCTGGTTTCGCCGGTGCTTTCCGAAAACACCACGCAGCGCTGAAAATAGTCTTTGGCCTTGTCGTACTCCCGGCGCTGCTGCATGAGCGTACCCAGAAAGAACGTGGCGTACCGGCCGCTGATGGCTTCGTAGCCGGGGTAGCCCTGGTTTATCTTCGCCAGAATTTCGCGGCTGATCCGCTCACACTCCCCCTGGTCGTTCTGGTGGTAAACCGTCAGGGCGTAGTAGCGCTGGAAGTAGGCGTTGTCGGGGTAGTTGCTGGCCAGGTAGCGGGCGGTGGGCAAAGCCGCGGGCAGGTTCTTTTCCTCGTCGAAGAGGATTTTCATCAGGAAGAACTTGGCCTCCAGGCCCGTGTAAAACCCGTTGTCGGCGGCACTTTTGAGCTGCTGCAGGCCCAGCTGCTTGTCGCCCTTCGGAAAGAACAGCATCACCGGCCGCAGCAGTGGATAGTTGTCGGCAATCCAGACCTGGTAATAGTTGATCAGGGCCTGGCCGAACAGGAATTCGGGGCTCAGGCCATTGGCTTCCTTGCTTTTCTGCAGGTGGTCGAGGGCGCGGCGGCTGCTGACGGTGGCCCGGCTCCAGTTTTTGCGCTCCGCGTTCAGGTGGGCATCGAAGCCGTAGGCGGCCGAAAGGAAAAAGCAGGCCTCGTAATTCTGGTTGTCCTGCTTGTAGAGCACCTCCGCCTTGGCCACGGTGGTATCCATGTAGGCGAAGAACGTTTTGTCGTACTTTTTCTCGCGCAGGTTGGTGGGCATGATCTTCCACCACTGGCTGAGGCCCATCAATAGGTAAGGCAGCGGGTGCTCCGGATAGCGGCGGCGCAACGAGCGAAACTGCCGCTCAGCCTTGTCGAACTTGAAGTTGTAGAGGTTGTGAATGGCCCCGTCGAGCTCCAGCTGAATGTCCTTATCGAGCAGCAGCCAGCCTTTGGTGCTGGCCGCGGGGGCTACCTCCACGTTGTCGAGGGCGACCTTCGGCATCACCGGCACCCGAATCGTATCGGAGCCTTGGGCGTAGCTGAGCCCGGGCGTCAGCAACAGCACTACAAGAAGGCTTTTTCGGTCCATACTACAGGAATATGCTACTGACGCGGCTAAGATAGCAGCCTCCTTCGTTTAGCTGGTGCGGCCACCCACCGGACCTTGCTGCTGAAGGACAATATTTTATCGAAACCTGTTCGGCGCAGCACACGATTTTTTGGGGTTGAGTGTTAGGCCCCCAACTCCCGGGCCTCTTTACCTGCCTTCGCTATCCGGTTTTGAAACCAACCACCGCTACCTCTTCTGCTCATGCCTCACCTGGTGGCTCCACCGCCGTTTGGTGGACGTGTCCCCGTGTCCTGATTGCGGCAATGGGATTGACGCTGGTTACCGCGGCCCGGCAGCCAACGCCGAAACTGCCCCCGCTGGTGCTGCGGGCCACGCCGCTGCCCCCGGCAGCTACCCGGTTCTACGCCGCGGCGGTGCTAGATGCCCGTACCAGCCGCGGGGCGGTAGCCCATTTATTAACTTCTCCCACCAAACCGGGCCAGCCGGGAGTCGTGCAGCCCGTCGGGCTGGCGGGCGGCACGCGGGCGGCCCTCCAGGGTTTCGTGCAGCAGAGTGTGCCGCCCAATCCGGCGCGGCGCGGCGTAACCATCCGCCTCACCGAATGCCAGGTGACGGAAAAGGCCGTACCGGGCTCGCCGGGGCAGGTAGAAGGGCGCGTGGTGGTGGCCATGGCGTTTGAATGGCAACGGGATGGGCAGACCGTCCCACTGACCGAGTACCGCAACGTGGCCCGCTACGGGCGGCCGGTCGGGCAGCGGGCCGTGGTGGCCCCCACGCTGCAGACGGCGCTGGGCCTGGGTTTGCGCTACCTGAACGACTGGCTGATCCAGGCCGAGGGACACAACCTGAAGCTGGTAGAGGGCGTGCGGGTCACGTTTCAGGACTTCACCCAGAATACCGACCCGGACACGCTTTTCTACGCGCCCGGCCGGCCGCTGACCCGGGCTGATTTCCGGGGTCCCCCCCGGCCGGGCCACTATGCGGCGGCGGTATTTCCGAGCTTCGCCTTCAGCCTTCAGCCCCGGATAGCGCAAGGGCGGCTGCAGCTGGACGTGCAAACCAAAGTATTCGTGGTGCGCAACTCCTCCTGGATGTCAGCCGCGGCCGACGCGGCCGTGCTCAACCATGAGCAGCGGCACTTCGATCTGGCGAAGCTGGTTGCCGAGCGGTTCAAGCAGAAAATTCAGGCCGACCGCCTCCGCGTGGACGATTACAACGCCGTTATCCAGCTGGCGTATTTCACCTCCTTCCAGGAGATGAACCGCCTGCAGGAGCAATACGACCACGAAATCAGCACCGGCCCGGTTGGCGCGCAGCAACGCTGGGACGAGCGGATTGCTACCGAGCTGCGGGCCCGGGAGCAACAGCCGTAATCCGGGCCGGGCTCAGCCAGCCCGGCGGCCCTAAGCGGCGGCAACTCTACTGCCGCGCTGGGGCCGGTTTTCCCGCCCGCCTCCGGCCGCTAAGCCCAAAAAGCATCGGCAGCGCCAGGAGCTGCCGATGCTTTTATAACTACTGTTACGCGGGGCCTTACGGCAACCCTGTTTGAGGAGCGGGAAGGCCGCCTACGAGCAGGGGGCCGAGGTAAAGCACGTCGGCCTGGTCGCCCGTTTCGTTTCTTCCTCTTTTTACCGCCTGATTCCTAAACTCCTGGCTTCCCGCTCCTGACTTCTAACCGCCGGTAACCCGCCTCACCCGGCGTAACAGCAGTTTATAGTTAGGACTTACGAAAAACCATATTCACTAAGCCCCAGAGGAGCGGCATGTCGGTAGTAACCACCTGAAATATAAGAAGAAAGCCCCGGAGGGACGACACTTGCCAGAACGGCGGCCGGGTGCCGCCCCTGCGGGGCTTTCTTCCGGATGAACAATTATTTACTACTGACATGCCGCCCCTCTGGGGCTGTCAAACGGCGCTTTTGCGTAAGTCCTAAGTATTTGAAAACAGGTCTCATACCTGTTCCTGGATGATTATCAAGTCTTACCGTTGCAATGCCGCTGGTGACGGGGCGGCATTTTCTGAAAACCCTCCAGGATGCCCCCAAAACCATTCTGACCACCGCCTACCGCGAATACGCCTACGAGGGCTACGAGCTCGACGTGCTGGACTACCTGCTCAAGCCGGTTTCCTACGAGCGGTTCGTCAAAGCCATTGGCCGCCTGCCGGCCGTGCCGCCCGCCCCGCCCGCCGGCTCGACCGAGGAAAAGTTTCTGCTGGTGAAAGAGCGGCGGGGGCTGCTTAAAGTCAGCCACCGCGCCATCGTGTACGTGGAGGGCAGCAAGGATTACGTCAAAATCACGACGGCCACCAAAACCTACCTGCTGCACCAGACGATGAAGGAAATGGTGGGCGTGCCGGGGGCCGGCTTTCTGCGCGTGCACCGCTCCTACAGTGTGGCCCTGACCCACATCAAGCTGCTCCAACCCGAAAACGTGGTGCTCCACGACAACACCTACATTCCGATTGGCAACTCCTAATAAAGCCGAGCTGCTGGCTTATTTTAAGAAGTAAGCGCCTGAACCGGGGCGGCCGGCCCCGGCTCCGGCCCTGCCGATAACCGCTCCTGCTAACCTCGAATTGCCGATATTTGGGCCGGAGCGCGGTCAGCGCCGCACTCCTGTTCGATTCCGCATCAGAAATTCATGGACGTAAAAGACAGCAACGGTACCCTGCTCACCGAAGGCGACTCGGTCACGCTAATCAAAGACCTGAAAGTAAAGGGGTCGTCCCTGACGCTGAAGCGGGGCACGCTCGTGAAGAATATCCGACTGACCAACAGCGCGGAAGAAGTTGAAGGCCGGGCCGGCGGCACCACCATGGTGCTCAAAACGCAGTTTCTGAAGAAAGCCTAGGTGACGGAAATATCTAATATGGCTCCCCGGGAAGCCGACGTGGTACACCGGCACTTTCTCGTGCACAAGCCCTTCGGCTACCTGAGTCAGTTTGTGGCCGACCTGAAAAAGAAAAAGCTGCTGGGCGAGCTACACGACTTTCCGGCCGGCACCATGGCCATCGGCCGCCTCGATGAGCACAGCGAAGGCCTGCTGCTGCTCACCACCGACGGCCGGGTAAGTGAGCGGGTGCGCAGCAAGAAAGTGGAGAAGGAATACTACGCCCAGGTAGATGGCCTCATCACCGACGAGGCCGTGGCCCGGCTGCAGCAGGGCGTGGAAATCGGTATCCGCGACGTGAAATACCAGACCCTGCCCTGCCGCGCGTGCCGCCTCGACCCCGCACCCGACTTCCCGGCCCGCACCCGCAAAATCCGCGACGACCGCCACGGCCCTACCAGCTGGGTTTCCATCACCCTGACCGAAGGCAAGAACCGGCAGATTCGCAAGATGACGGCCGCGGCGGGTTTTCCCACGCTGCGCCTGCTGCGGGTACGGGTGGGCACCGTTCACTTGGGGGAGCTGGCGGCGGGAGAAGTGCGGGAAGTGACGATTTTTTCGTTGCCCACGTAACAAACGACTGCCGAAGCTTTGGTATATTCGGCCCCTGCTAGGTTTTATCCGGCCGCCGCCGGATCTACGCGGAGCATTTTGGGGAGTTCCGGCTACTTTAGGTGCCCTGAACTTTCGCCCCTGCGTATCTGTATTAATCTATTCACCCCGTTCTCTGTTGCCCGTCTGATTTTAGCGGCCCCAACGGATGGAACAACCACTTACCTACGAGCATCATGGCCAGGTCCCAAGCCTCTTTCGGCAAGAAAGAAAACGAGAAGAAACGTCAGAAAAACAAAAAGGAAAAGGAAGAGCGCAAGGAAGAGCGCCAGGCCAACGCCAAGAAAGGCCAGGACCTGAGCGAGATGCTGGCCTACGTAGATGAGAATGGTAACATCTCCACCACGCCGCCCGATCCGAGCAAGAAAAAGGAAATTAACGCCGAGGACATCCAGCTCGGGGTTCCGAAGCAGGAAGACATGGACCCGGCCGACCTGATCCGCAAAGGCACCGTGACGTTCTTCAACGACTCGAAGGGCTACGGCTTTATCAAGGACTCGGAAACCGCCGAAAGCATTTTCGTGCACGCCAACTCGTTGAGCGGTCCGATCAAAGAAAACGACAAGGTGACGTTTGAGGTGGAAATGGGGCCGAAGGGTGCCAATGCTACCAACGTAAAAATGGCGGTGTAGTCTTATTACGCCCCCCTAAATGGCAAGAGGCCGACGCTCCCGCAGCGCCGGCCTTTTGCCATTTAGGGGGGAGACAGGAAAGCCGGTGCAAGCCGGGGTCCGGCAACGCCAGGATTGCCCCGGGGCAATCCTGGCGGAAGTCTGAAGCCCGGCGCAGTCGGGTGGGACTTCCAGCCTCAATTACGGGGGTCAGTCTCCGGACTGACAAACCTCAGGCGGATAGCGGGCGGGCGACGCGTTGAGAGCCCGGTTGCTGGGGGTCGCAAGTCCGGAGACTGGCCGCGTGGTGGCGGCTGGAAGTCCCCCCCCGACTGCGCCGGGCTTCAGACTTCCGCCAGCTAGCCAGTATCACCAGGGATACTGCGGAGTTTAGCGGTGCCGCTTGCTTTTTCTGGACTCTGCCATTCCGCCTCCCGACTCCGCCCCGACCCAATCGGTGGCGTAGTCCGCGTTGCCCTCACCTTCACCCGCCAGCGTGGCCAGATCGACTTCCGCCGCATCAGCATCGGGCTTAAGGGTGGCCGCGCCATCGGCATCAGCCTGCTTCTTGGCCAGATAGGTGAGTCCTGCCGCCAGCAAGGCCATGCCGCCCACCACTTTCTGCGCCGTGCTCAGCTTGGTGATATGCTTCGTGACTTTGCGAAACTTGCGGAGCGACTTGGCGGCATTGTCCATCAGGTCGTTGGACGGCTTGTCTTTTTTCGAATTCTTCTTTTTGTCTTTGGCCATGACGGTACAGAAAAGGATGTAAGCCGACTGGCAGATGCCGCACCTCCCGGCACGTTTATCCCAGCGGGTTTAATTATTCGCAGGAATTACGCCGAAGGTTGCCTTTTTTACCCGTCCCTTTTCTCCGGGCCGGCCTGCTTCCGACCTGATTTACAGCCTACTCCCGGCACGGAGAAATCCAACCCGCCCCTACTCCGGTCTACAGCATTGCCCAGGCGCAGCGGGTGCTGGGCTACCGGCCGCGCTACCCGGTGGAGGACCTGCTCGACCGCGCCCCGGAAGCCCGATAACAAGCCCGACTCTCCCACTGCCCGCCTCCCGATCCGTATGTCCAGCTTCATTACTTTTTTGAACACCCTGCAGCCGCTGAGTGCCGGGCTGACCGAGGCCATCCTGGCCAGCACCATGCCGGAAAAGCTTCCGGCCCACCACGTCCTGCTCCGGCCGGGGCAGGTGGCGCGGCGGGTATATTTTCTGGAAACCGGCCTGGTGCGGGGCTACACGCTGCTGCACGGCCGCGAAATCTCCTCCTGGTTTATGCAGGCCGGCGACTTTGTGATTTCCATCCTGAGCTTCTTCACCCAGCAGCCCTCCGAAGAATACCTGGAGCTGCTGGAGCCCGCCGTGGTCCATTCCATCAGCTACGACCAGCTCCAGCGCCTCTACCACGACTTCCCCGAGTTCAACTTCATCGGCCGCCGGCTGATTGAGAAGTACTACGTGCTCAGCGAGCAGCGGGCCCAGCACCTTCGCTCCCGCACGGCCGCCGAGCGGTATGCGCTGCTGGTGCGCGACTTCCCCACCGTGTTTCAGCGGGTTGCCCTGCACCACATTGCCTCCCACCTGGGCATGGCCCCCGAAACCCTGAGCCGCCTGCGCAATAAGCTGAGCTGACCCGGCCGCGGGGCCGAATATGATATATGTCATGAAAACAGCGGGGCCGGGCCGGCACCTTTGGGGCATTCGTTCACCTCAACCTTCGTGGCCATGCTCCCCATCATTTTCGCCGTGTTTGCCGGCTGCTTTCTGCTCGAACGCCTTATTCCGGGCTGGAAGCTCCCGGCCGTGCCCACCTGGTCGATCCGGGTGCTGGCCGTCAATTTCCTGCAGCTGCTGGTGGTACTGGTGGCAGGGCTGAGCTGGGAGAAGTGGCTGTCGGCGTACTCCCTGTTTCACTTGTCAGCGCACGTGCCGGCCTGGGCGGGCGGGGTGCTGGCCTACTTCGTGGCCACGTTCGTGTTCTACTGGTGGCACCGCTGGCGGCACACGGTGGACTTTCTGTGGCAGCACTTCCACCAGATTCACCACAGCCCCCAGCGCATCGAGGTCATCACCTCCTTCTACAAGCACCCGCTGGAAATGACGGTCAACTCCATCATCGGGGGCCTGTTGATTTACACCCTGCTGGGCCTGAGCGCCGAGGCCGGGGCCATTTACACGCTCTGCACGGCCCTGGGTGAGTTCTTCTACCACACCAACGTGCGTACCCCGCGCTGGGTGGGCTACGTTTTCCAGCGGCCCGAAATGCACCGCATCCACCACGAGTACGAGAAGCACGCCAACAACTACGGCGACATCGTGTGGTGGGACATGCTGTTTGGCACCTACCACAACCCGGAGAAGTTCACCACTTCCTGCGGCTTCGACACGCCCAAAGAGCTGCGCCTGCTGGATATGCTGCGCTTCCGCGACGTGCATAAAGAATAGCCCGGACCCCGGCAGCCGGGGCCCACTGCTACGCCCCCATCCCCGTTTCCCTGATGAAATACCTGCTTCTTTAGCTGGCAGTGCTGGTTACCCCGGCCGCCCGCGCCCGGACCAGGCCCGCCCAGCTGCAGCCCGACTTCAACACGCCCCGGAGCCTGACGGCCAACCAGCGCGGGTACTTCGACCAGCTGAACCGGGCCGGGGTAGTGGGCGACTTCGCCGGGCCCTACCTCGTGTCGGAGTGGTACCGCCGCAACCTGTACAGGTTTTCCATTGTGCAGAAAACCATGACGCCCGCCGACGGCAGAGCCCTGGTGCTGGCAGGCGCCGGCCACGCAGCCATGCTGCGGGGGTTTGCCGAACTGGCCCCCCGCTTCCGCCCGCAGGAGCTGCAGGACGTGTTGGGCAGGTAAGCCCGGCGGCTCCGCGCCCGGGGCGGAGAAGCCTAACGACCGGACCAGCGCCCCACCCGGCCTGAACGCACCACGGCCACCGCCTGTCCGGGCAGTGGCCGTGGTGCGTTCAGGGGGCAGGCGGCCTGCTAGCTGCCGGCTTCCATGGCGGTCAGGTGTTCTTCGGCGCTGGCAGCGTGAGCGGTTGGCACGGCGGCCGAAACGCTCTGGGTCCGCTTGGCCAGGTAGCTCAGCCCCAGCGCCACCAGGGCCGTGCCGCCCACTACTTTCTGGGTGGTGCTCAGCCGACTCAGGCTGCCGCCTTTGCCCAGCTTCCGCAAGGACTTGGCGGCCCGGCCGAGCAGACCTTTCTTGCCGGCTTTGGCTTTGTTGTTTTTCGTCTTTTTCATGGCGGGGGTGCGGTAAAGTGAAAAGGCAGATATCAGCGGGAACAGCTACGCGTCCTTGTCGGGGTGGGCGGACGGCGGATGGGAAGCGCGGTGGGCTTTGCCGGGCTTGAGGCCGGCTTTGGTATGTTTGTGGCCCTTGGACGCGGGCCGGGCTGGCGCAGCTTCCCACGCCTCATCGTCGCTGGGCTCCACGACCTGGGCGGTGGCCAGCTGGGGCAGACGGAAGCTGAAGCCGGAACCGCCGGTATCCTGCTTGCGCTTGTTGAGGTAGAGCAGGCCGGCGGCCAGCAGGGCCGTACCGCCCGCCAGCTTCTGCCCGGTGCTGAGCCTGGCTATTTCGTTGGTCACTTTCCGAAACTGCCGGACCGACTGGGCCGCGATGCTGAACAGGTCGTCCGCCACGTCGTCGGCGGACTTGGATCGCTTCTTTTTGTGCTTGTTCTTGGCCATGGCAGAATGCAGAATAGCGGGCGAAGGGAAGATCGATGCCGGGGTAGGGCGCGAAAGAAGGTATTCGCAAGCGGCACCCGAAAGGTTACCATCCGGCGGTCAATGCCCGGCGGGAGTAGCCGGCCCGGCCCCCGGCCCCGCTCACTCCCGGTCGAAATTGGCCCGCTTATTTCGGGCGGCCAGCCGCACGGTTTCGGTCACGCGCCGGGCGCGGGTTTCCGGCCGCCTGGCCGCCAGCACCCAGGTCAGAATCATCTTGCGGGCCGACAGGCTGAAGGCCGCGAAATGCTGCGCGGCGGCGGCATCGGTGGCTAGGGCGGCCGTCAGGTCGGCGGGTACGGTGCCGGCTTCGGCTGCGTCGAGGGTTTCCCAGGCGCCGTTCTGCCGGGCTGTTTCGATGGCCGCCAGGCCCGCGGGCCGGAGCAGGCCGGCTTGGCCGAGGCGCACCAGCCGCTCCTTGTTCACCTTGCTCCAGCCGCTTTGGGGCTGGCGCGGGGTGAAGAGCAGCTGGCTCCGTTCGGCATCGAGCTTGCGCGGCCACGAGTCGATCCAGCCGAAGCACAAAGCTTCTTCCACGGCTTCGTCGTAGCCCACCCGGGGGGTGGCCGGCTTCCTTCTTGAAGTACACCAGCCGCACGCCGGGGCTGCTGGCGTGGTTATCGGCCAGCCACTGCCCCCATTCGGCGCGGGTGGCGGGCTGGGTCTGGACGAACGTATCGGGGCGGGCCATGGGCGGCAGTGGTTGGGGAGAAGCAGGACTAATTACGCAAAAGCGGCGGCCACTCCGGGCCACTCCGCCGCTTTTCGCTTCTACTGCCGACGACAGGTAGGGGCCAAGAGGTTTGGGCCGTTTTTCTAAAATTCTATACAAAACAGCCCCCCCCTTTCGCAGAGCTCGTGCTGTTTTTTTCACAGATCCGATAAAACCCCATAAGCTACTCTTGTTCTATTGCCCACCGTACTACTTCCACGAGTATCCTGGCCCGCGTCCGGACCTGGGTTGGGCTGGATCAGCAGGAGCTGGCCCTGTATATGGAGCCCGGACCAGCGGATGGACAGCACGCTAAACAGACCGTCCTGCTGAGCGAAGCCGAAGCATCTCGCGGGGCACCGTTGGGTTGGCAACCAGCCGTCAGCACGCGAGAGGCTTCGACTTCGCTCAGCAGCACAAAAACGCCGCCTGGCGGGAGCCTGCCTGGCAGAAGTCTGGCATAGCCGGGCGGGACTTCCAGCCGCCACCACGGGGCAAGTCTCCAGACTTGCGAAGGGGAACGGGCTGAAGAGACGATTACCCCAGGAAAAGTTGTCCTGCCCGTCCTACATGCTGAGCCGGCACTGGCTGGTGGAGCTGTGCAAGTCCGGAGACTTGCCGCGGGGTGGCGGCTGGACGTCCCGCTGCCGGTGGCAGCCCAGACTTCCACCAGTACCGCAGTACCGCCCAGCCCTGGCCCCTTGCCGGCAAACCCCTACTTTGCGGGCAGTCGCTGTTTCTATTCTACCGCTATGCTGTCCTTATCCCCCAGGAAGTTAGTCTGGAGCCTGCTGCTCCTATTGTTCGCCCACGTTGCTCAGGCCCAGACTCCGCTGCCGGAAGCGGCGCTGAACACGTTCTACGACCAGCTGAACGCCTACCGCACGGCGCGCTACGAGCCGCTGCCGGACCTGGAGGCCCTCCAGCTGCCCTCTACTTTTTCGGGGGCCGACCTGCGGGCGCTGCACCTGACCGAGCGGCACATAGTGCGCGTCGATCTGGTGTACACGGCCTTTCGCCTGAACCCGGCTTTCAATCAGCGCCAGCTCAACCTGAGCCGCATCCGCAACCTGGCCGCGGGGCTGCCGGGCCTGCTGACCGACGAATCCATCACCTGGACGCTGGTGGAGCAGACCGGCTGCGCCAGCCCGACGGCCTGCCAGCCGTTTTTCCACGGGTTCGTAGTGTACGTGACCCGGCACGCCACCGCCGCCACCAGCCGCGCCGACCTCGACAGCCTGACCCGCAAGCTGCGCCTGCTGGAAAAGAAGCGCCCCAAGTCCGCCAAAAAGGCCCCGGGTAAGAAGGTGGCCTGCAACCTGCCCTTCACCCGGCTCACCAACCGCCAGATGGCCCGCAACCTGCGCGGGGCCTACCGCTGCCCGGAGCGCCCGGCCCAGATCGTGAAGTTTGAGCTGACGGTGGATGAGCACGGCGCTACCCGGAGCGTGCGGGTGCTGCCCCCCGCCAAGCCGCTGTGTACCGCCGAGCTGGAGGAAGCCCTGCGGCAGAGCATCGTCTTCGCCTCGGGCTTCCCCATCAACCGCCGCCAGTTCCCGTTTATCGTGCGGGGAGCCGTGCGCCTGCCGATGGGGCCGTGGCAGGTGGTGGGCCAGCCGGACCTGGCTTTCACCAGCTTTTCGCTGCCCGACTCGGTGGCCCGGCTCTACCGCGTGTTCCTGAAAAAGAAGAACCCGCAGCACAAGCACGACTACTGCGAAGCCCGCATCACCCGGGCCGGGGAGCTGCTGGCCGACACCGCCGCCGCCGAAGAAATGCCCCTGCCCCCCGATGCCAACGTGGTGACCCGGGTGATGCAGCGCCACCCCGAGTGGAGCAAGGAAGTGGTGGTGACCGACGTGACGGGCAGCATGTTTCCCTACACCTACGACCTGCTGGCCTGGCTCCAGCTCAGCGCCCTGCAGGACGAGAAAACCTTCGTGTTCTTCAACGACGGCAACGACCAGCCCGACAAGGACAAGCGGGTGGGCAAAACCGGCGGCCTCTACCAGGTGCGCACCGACCGCTACGAAACCATCCGCGACAAGCTGATTGAAACCATGAAGGCCGGCGGCGGCGGCGACGCGCCCGAAAACGACGCCGAGGCCCTGCTCTACGCCCGGCAGCTCACCGCCGCCGACTCCACCGACCTGATCCTGATTGCCGACAACTACACCTTCCCCCGCGACGCGAAGCTGCTCAAAAACACCACCGCCCACGTCCGCATCATCCTCTGCGGGGTGCGCGACTACATCAACCCCCGCTACCTGGCCCTGGCCCGCAAGCACGGCTTTTCCCTGCACACCATCGAGGGCGACATTGAGGACCTGAGCAAGCTGCTGGAAGGCGAAATCATCACCATCCAGGGCCAGCAGTACCAGGTGACCGGGGACGGGTTCAAGCTGGTGCAGAAGACGTAGGAGCAATCGGCTTGTTTCGAGTGCATAGCCAACACTAATTTTTAACGGGTTTTTATAGCGGTTTCGCGAACGGTGTGGCTGCCGGTCCGGCGGCTACCAGCCGTAGGGCCGGTTTCCGTTGGTCCGGGCCGTTCAACATTCGCTTCCGGCGACCGGTCCAGAGCAGCGAGCAATGACTCTACTGTTCCCGAAACTGCTATAAGTCAAATAATGCAACCCCGTAACTATAGTGGTTTCGCGAACGGGGTACGTTCCGGTCCGGCGGCGGCAAGCCGTCGGGCTGGTTGCCGCCGGAACAATGCTGCCTGACCAGCGTCAGCTAACGGAAATCAGTCCGACGGCTGACGCTTCCGTAGCTCCGGCCGCTTGCCGTTACCAGCCCCGAACAGCCAGCCGAACGTCACCCAGGTCACCATGCTCACCACCGTCAAAGACGGTAGTGCCACCCCCCGCGCCACGCTGCCAGCATTAAGCCCAGGGTTCTGCAAAGCAAGCCGACCGTTGCCGACCGCAGCGGGCGGCTTTTTTTGTGGTTGCTTCCCACTGGCGCCCCCACCGGGCGGTGGTGCGGGTTCCCGGGCTTATTTCTCACTTTCGGGACCAGTTCGCAAAATGATTTCTGGTTTTGTGGGGATACCAGCCCTTTTTGAATACTTTTAGCTTCCTCAACTCACTTCCCACTCTTTTCCGCTTTCCCCCATGCTCAAACGTCTTCTCAGCTTCCTGCTGTTGGTTGGCTTACTGCTGACCGTCGCCACCACTATCCAGGCCGCGCCCAACCCCGATGCCGTCATCGGCGTCTGGAAAAACGGTGAAGGCACCGGCATGGTCCAGATCTACAAGAGGGGCGACAAATACTACGGCCGCATCGTGTGGCTGAAGGTGGCCAACAACCCCGACGGCACGCCCCGCACCGACGTCAACAACCCCGACGAAACCAAGCGCAAAAACAAGTTGAAAGGCCTGGAGAACATGCGCGAGTTCACCCAGATCGAGGAAAGCAAGTGGGAGAACGGCAAAATCTACGACCCCAAAAACGGCAGCGACTACAGCTGCGAGATGACCCTGACTGACCCCAACACGCTGGAGGTGCGCGGCTTCATCGGCGTGTCGCTCTTCGGCCGCACCGACGTGTGGAAGCGGCAGATTGCGAAAAAGTAGTTGGCTGCCCGTTTCTGGCTGGCGCCGCCCCGCCCCCGACCGGTGGCGGGACGGCGCCAGCTTATTTTCCGCTTGTTCTCCCTAATTCCCGCATGAATAACCCTGCTTTTTTGCTGGCGGCCTGCCTGCTGGCCGGCGCGCCGGCCGTGGCGCAAGTCACCGACACCGCCCGCACCGCGACGCCGGCCGCGCCGGAAGAAAACTTCGACCAGTTTGGCGATGCCACGGCGGGCGGCACCAACTACGCCACCCAGAAAGTGCTGTACCTGTCGCCCACCAAGCTGATTTCGGTGGGCTACGAAGCCCAGCTGCCCTACACGGTGAACGCCACGGGCCAGCACACGCGCATCGCCACCGGCGAGCCCTCGGCGGCCGAAACCAGGATTAACTCGGCCCGCGGCATGCGCCTGGCGTTCAATGCGCCGGTGATTTCGCGCAACAGCGTTATTGTGAACCTCGGCCTGACCTACTGGAACACCGGCCTGGACGTGGCTAACCCCGAACGCTCGCTGTTTTTCCGGCAGCTGCAGGACGGCCTGCGCACCACCGGCCTGAACGCCACCGTGTTCAAGCCGTTCGACATCAAGCATTTTGCCCTGGTGCAACTGAACGCTGACGCCAGCGGCAACTACCGCAAGCCCGGCGACATCAGCGCCAAGCACCTGACCTACAGCGCCACGGCCATCTACGGCTGGAAGCCCAACGACAACCTGCAATGGGGCCTGGGTCTGACCCGGACCTACCGCGCCGGACAGCTGCTCTACATTCCGGTGGTACTTTACAACCGCACGTTTTCGCCCCAGTGGGGCTGTGAGGTGGTGTTTCCGGCCCGCGCCGAGCTGCGCCGCAACTTCGGCACCAAGGCCCTGCTGAAATTCGGCTACGAGCTGGAAGGTAACGCCTACTACCTCGGCGACGCCGGCCTGGGCGACGTATACCTGCGCCGCGGCGAGCTGAAACCCCGCATCACCTACGAGCGCCAGCTGGCGGGCTTCGTGTGGGTGTCGGCCCAGGCCGGGTTGCGCTATAACTACCGCAACGATGCTTTCCGCAACCAAGACCCCACCGGCGAGCGGGAAAGCCTGCTCGGCTCCGAGCCCTCGCTCTACCAGAACGAGCTGACGAACCCGCTGTATTTCAACCTCAGCCTGAACCTGGTTAGCCCGTAAGGCCCGCCAGGTGGCGCTGCGCCCCCCAATGCTAAAGAGGCTGAAGCTCCGCGAGCTTCAGCCTCTTTTCGTTTCACTGGGTCAGCGCAAAATGAATGCGCACCGCCGCCGCGGTGGTTTCGAAGAAAGAGGTAGGGGTACGATGCATCCCGGTAGCGGCCCCGCAGGTGGGTGGCCACGGGGCTGGTAAAGTAACCGCCGGGTCAATGGGCAGAGTATCCTATTTGATTTATTGGCGGTGGTCTAATGTAAGATGATACTGCGATTATGGTTGTCGATGATAATGAGGCTGTTTAGGGTTTCGAGAAAGCTGTCATCCTGAGCGGAGCGAAGGACCTTATCACGTCCGTACCACTTGGAATTAGGCCAAAATGAGCCGTCGTGAGAAGGTCCTTCGCAAGCGGACGCCAGATGAAGGATGACAAACGACGAAAAAACCGAAACCCTAAACAGGTTCAATTTTAATTCGGGCGGTGGGCATTTTCAGGCATTTGCTGAACGAACAACTCTTCCGCACCAGCACGCCCCCGCGTTGGCGCAACGAGCAGTTGATGGCCTCGACGATACTGGTCCGGCCATCGCCTTTGGGGCAGGGCCGGTGCTGGGAGCGGGGCAGCACCTTGGCGTAGGCTTTCCATTCGTCGGTAAAGTACCAGCAGTGGCGGTGGTAGCGCCGGGGCAGCGCGTGCCAGCCGCGGCGCGCCGCGGCCTCTGGCACGCGCTGCCCCGGCGTCCGGGCCACGATGCGCCGGCTGGCCCGCTCGACAGCCAGCCACAGCCAGACTTTGTGCTTTTTGCGCCCTACAAACGTCCCCATTTCATCGAGCTCGAGCCCTTCCCAGCGTTTTTTCTGCGCTTTTTTCGGCCGCAGGCGCGGCAGCAGCGGGCTACTGACCTGGGCTTTTCTTGATCCGTTTGGCGACGCTCACACGCGACACGCCCGTCACGCGCGCGATGCTGCGCTGCGAGTGGCGTTCGACCAGCAGCTGGTCTACCTGCGCGTACTGCGCGGCCTTGGCCACGGCGGCGGGCACGAACCGCGCCTGGTGGCGGCAGGCTTTGCACGGATAGCGGGCGTGACCTTGGCTATGCCCGTTACGCCGAATTTGGTCGCTGCCGCATTTGGCGCAAAAGTGTTGTATAAACCATGAATCCTCCTACGGATTTCATCTTGAATTAGACCACCGCCGCTTGGTGCGCCGGCAGGCGACCACCCGCTCGCTGGTCCCCAAGCCCGCCCGGAGCGGGCGGGCCCGCTACCTCGACGCCGACGCGCAGGCCTGGCTGGTGGCCTACGTCGGCCAGCACGCGGATGCGACGCTGGCCGAGTTGGGCGCCGCCTGGCAGGCCCAGGGCGGGCGGCCCGTGGGCCAGACCTGTATCTGGCAGGTGCTGGACGCGCACCGGCTGCGGCGAAAAAAAAAGCCTGCACGCCGCGGAACGCGACCTGAAGCGGGTCGGTGAGGTACGTCAGCAACACGTCGAACACGTCTGTACCCGCCCGGATGTGGCCCGGTTTCACTTCCGGCCTTGGTTAAAAGTTTGGTCCAAAAGTCGCATTTGGGTTAGCCGCCTGCTTACTTTTAGCCCTGCCAACTCCACGGCAAGAAAACGACAGAATAGGACGATGGTGAAGCTAGTTCCTCTACAACAAGAACACGTTGCGCCCTTTTACCACTGGCTCTGCGACCCCGAGGTCATTGAGTATTCACTCTCGGCGTTTCAAGTGATGAAGACCCCGCAGCAGATTGACCATTGGTTTGCGGCCACCTTACAGCAGGAAAACAGCCTGAACCTGGGTATCTGTTTAGAAGAGACAAATGCGTTGATTGGCTATGCAGGCCTCTCGGGTATTTCCACAACCAACCATTCGGGCGAGTACTTCATTTTCATCGGAGAGAAAGCTTTTTGGGGGAAGGGCGTGGGCACGGCGGTGACGAAGCAAATCGTCGACATCGGCTTTGCCAGCCGCCAGCTCAATCGGATTATGCTCACGGTCTCAGAATCGAACACGGGCGGCTTAAAAGCTTATGCAAAAGCGGGCTTCATCGTGGAAGGGCGGCTACGACAGGCCTGTTGTCGACAGGGCGTATTCCACGACAAAATTGTGATGTCCGTGTTAAAAGCAGAATGGCAGCAGCAAGGCACAGAAGTTTGGTAGCACAGACGAGGTGTTAGCAGGCTAATGTCTTCTGCATAAGTGCGTTATTCACCGACAGATGGAAAGCTAGTCCAAATGCGACATTTGGACCACACTTTTAACCAAGGCCCCTTCCTGGACGAAACGGGCTTGCGCCTGGACTACGCCCGCACCCATGCCCGGGCTGTTGGCGGGGCCGGTCACTCACCTTGATCGGGGCGCTTTCCGGGCGCGGGCGCGGGGCCGGGCAACTGCTGGACCGGGCGCTGACCCAGCGCAGCTTTGCCTTCTACGTGGCCCACTGCCTGGCCCCGACGCTGCGCCGCGGGGATGTACTGGTGCTCGCCAACCTGCCCGTGCATCACCTGACCGGCTTACGCCAGTGGCTGGCCAAGCGCGGCGTGGAAGTCGTGTTTCTGCCGCCCTACTCGCCCGACTTCTCCCCCATTGAGCAGGCCTGGAGCAAGCTCAAAAACAAGCTGCGCACCGGGGCCGCCCGGTCCTATGACGCCCTGAAAAACGCCTTGCACGAGGCCATCGACTGGATTACCAGCCAGGACGCCAAAAATTGGTTTGACCACTGCGGCTACCACACCCAAGTCGCCTGATAACTGGACGAACCGTTCACGAATCCGCTATAAATGGGCTGCTTGCCGCCGGAGAGTGGTGGCCCGCCAACTAAGGCTGCGCAATAAAGAGCTAAAGTTAAGGTGGGTTGTACTTGCAAAGCAATTGGTTACGCGAGCCATAATTTTTTTTGGTGGCGAAAAGAATGACAAAAAGTGCGTCGTTTAGCCCGTTAGGCCGAAAATAAAATTTGAGCAAAGCGGTGCGAAAAAAAATTAACATTGCCGATGAATTGCCGGGCGTAACAATGCCGTAGCTTTGCGTCGTGCTTCAACCAAAAAACCCGTTGATGAAGCGCGGGAACCTGCTCGGCAGGGACCCGCGAGAGGACCGGAAGGTCTTCGCCACCGTCGGTTTTCCCGATTTTGCCGCTGGCATTTCCGCTGTTTTTTCTGGGTGTTGCCCCGCCACCGTTTCGGATTCCGAAACGGTTTTTTTATGTCCATTGAGTTCGTCGGCTGCCGCCCCGCAGCCAATTCATACTTCACAACCCAAACCCGATGGACACCAGCCACCTCGCCCGCAACCATGGCGGCTGCCACCAAAGCATGGGGGTTGTTAAACAAACAGGTCAAAACCTCCGACTTGTAGGCCAACTGGTCTGAACGATTGCAAATAAGGTGCAAACGCGGTGTGTGAGCATCTAAAACACGCACGCTACTATTTTCCCCAACTCCGGTATGGCACGTAAAGACCTGCTCGACATCGCATCCCTTCACCGGGAGGAAATCGAGCTCCTGCTCGACCAATCCACGTCCTTTAAAGAACAGTTCACCACTCGCTCGGTGAACAAAGTCCCCGCCCTCGAGGGTAAGTCCGTGCTCATGCTTTTCTACGAGGACAGCACCCGGACGCACTCCTCCTTCGAGGTCGCCGCCAAACGCCTCTCCGCCGATGTGACGAATTTCGACATCGCCCACTCCTCCATCACCAAGGGCGAGTCGGTCCGTGAGACGGTCGAGACGCTCCAGGCCATGCGCACCGACTACATCGTCGTCCGCCATGGTCGGGCCGGCCTGCCCGGCCTGATTGCCCGCCAAACGACGGCGGCGGTCATCAACGCCGGCGACGGGGCGCACGAGCACCCCACCCAGGCCCTGCTGGACGCCTTCACCATCAAGGAAAAATTTCCCGACCCCACGGGCAAAAAAGTCCTCATCGTCGGGGATATTCTCCACTCCCGCGTCGCGCGCTCCACCAGCACCCTGCTGCAAAAGCTGGGCGTCGAGGTCGCCTACCTCGGCCCGGGGTCGCTGGTACCCAAGCACGGCCCGGCAACTATCCGCCGCTTCACCGACTATCAAGCGGCCCTGGCCTGGTCGCCCGATGTCGTGTACCTGCTCCGCGTGCAGATGGAGCGCCAGGACGTGCAGTTTTTCCCCAGCCTCCGCGAATACCACCGGCTCTACGGCATCACCAACGACCGGCTGGCAGAAATCCGCCAACGCGGCCTCTACATCATGCACCCCGGCCCCGTGAACCGGGGGGTTGAACTCTGTGACGCCGTCATGGACTATGAGCGCAGCCTTATCACCAACCAGGTCGAAAACGGTATCGTCATTCGAATGGCCGTGCTCGACTGGCTCACGCCGGGTGGGGAAGCTCCGAGGGCAGAACCGACTTTCGGCCGGTCTTCTGAACGTCATGCTGAGCTTGTCGAAGCATCTCTACCGCGTAACTAATCCTTTCGATTGAGTTTACTACTGCGGTAGAGATGCTTCGACAAGCGGACGCCAGATGAGCATGACCGTTCAATGGACTTTATAAACAGCTTTTGCATCTCCAATAGCCAGGACCTCCCAACACGCCTTGCCAGTTTACAGAAATCATTCCTCCATGCTCCTCCTTCAAAACGCCCGCATTGCCTCCGAAAATTCACCCGTGCTTCTCGAGGGCGATGTCCTGATTGTCGAAGGAAAAATTCAGGACATCGGGAACAACCTGGCCATTCCCGAGGGCGCCCGCGTCATCGACGCGCGTGGCCGGATTCTGATGCCGGCCATGTTTGATGCCCACGTCCATTTCCGCGCCCCCGGATTTGAGGCCAAGGAAACCATTACTACGGGTAGCGAAGCGGCCATCAACGGCGGCATTACTGGCGTGGTCATGATGCCCAACACCCGCCCGGCCATCGACTCGGCGATGGTGGTGGCTACCGTGCTGGACAATGCCAAACACCGGTCCCGCATTCCGATTTACACCTCCGGCTGCGTCACCAAGGACCGCCAGGGCAAGGAACTGGCGGAAATCGACGGGATGCGCGAACTCGGGGTGAAAATGCTAACCGACGATGGCGATACCACGGCCGACCCGGCGGTACTGCTGCGGGCGATGCAGTACGCCACCGAGTTCGGGATGTTTTTCGCCAGCCACTGCGAGGTGCCGGAACTGGCCGGGCCGCGCGCGCTGAACGAAGGGGTGATGAGTTACCGACTCGGCATCAAGGGCTCGCCGGCTTGCGCGGAGGAAATCATCATCGACCGCGACATCCGCCTGGCCCACGCGGCGGGCGCGCACGTTCACATCCAGCACGTTTCCAGCAAGATGGGGATGGAGACCATCCGCTGGTGGAAATCCCGCGGCGATGTGAAGGTCACGGCGGAAGTTTCCCCGCACCATCTGTTATTCACCGAAGAGCACATCGGGGACTACGACACGAACTATAAAATGAACCCGCCGCTGCGGACGCAGGCGGATTGTGATGCGCTACTCGAAGGGCTCATCGAAGGTGTATTCGACCTTATTGCCACGGACCATGCGCCGCACACGCCGTTTGAAAAAGCGCAGGATTTCATCAGCGCGCCCAATGGCATCACCGGCCTGGATACGGCGCTGGTGTCGCTCTATCACTACTTCGTCAGGCCCGGAAAATTCGGGTGGGACGTGGTGGTGAAACGCTATTCGGCGGAGCCCCGCCGCCTGATGGGCCTGCCGGTAGCCGCCATCGAAGTCGGTCAGAAAGCCGAGTGCCTCTTGTTCGATACCGAAGCGGAAACAACCTTCACGCGGGAGTTCATGAAATCCAAATCCCACAACACGCCCTTCCTCGACCAGACGTTGAAAGGCCGGGTGGACCTGGTGATTTTAGGCACGGAAATCCTGCTGGAGCGCTGATAAACAAAACGTCATGCTGAGCGAAGGCGCAGCCGTAGTCGAAGCATCTCTACCGCTTCGTCCATACGGCCGCAAACGTGAGGTAGAGATGCTTCGACTACAGCTGCGCCTTCGCTCAGCATGACAACCAAATAACTCCGATGAACACTATTTCTACATCAGAAACCCCCAGCGCCGCCCCGGGCCAGCCACTGGTTGGCGTGGTCATGGGCTCCAGCAGCGACTGGGACACCATGCAGCATGCCGTGCAGATGCTCACGCACTTTGGCGTGGCCCATGAAGCGCGCGTGGTGTCGGCCCACCGCATGCCCGACGACTTGTTTGCCTACGCCGAACAAGCCGGCCCGCGCGGCTTGCAGGCCATCATCGCCGGCGCGGGTGGGGCCGCCCACCTGCCGGGCATGATGGCCGCCAAAACCACGCTACCCGTGCTTGGGGTGCCGGTGGCCAGTCGCCATTTGCAGGGGGTGGACTCGCTGCACAGCATCGTGCAAATGCCCAAAGGGGTGCCCGTGGCCACGTTTGCCATTGGCAATGCCGGGGCGGCTAATGCCGCGCTGTTCGCGGTCAGCATGCTGGCCCTGCACGACGCGGACCTGGCTACCAGGCTGCTGGCGTTTCGCGCCGAACAAACCGAAGCCGCCCGCGCTATGACGCTGCCGCTATGAGCGCCGGTATTCCCGTTGCCGCGATGACCCCGGTTTTCCCGGGCAGTGAGGACGCCGCGGGCCAGCCGGCCACCCTGGGGGTGATGGGGGGCGGCCAGCTGGGCCGGATGTTTGTGCACGCCGCCCAGCGCCTGGGTTACTTCACCGCCGTGCTGGACCCGGACGCGCAAAGCCCGGCCGGGCGGGTGAGTCACCACCACATCCAGACCGACTACCACGACCCGGCCGGGCTGGCGCAGCTGGCCCACCTGTGCCAGGCCATCACCACCGAGTTTGAAAACGTGCCCGCCCAGGCCCTGCAAGCGCTGGCGCGGACCCGACCCGTGGCGCCGGGCGCGGCCGTGGTGGGCATTGCCCAAGACCGCATCGCGGAAAAAGCCCACTTCGCGGCCTGCGCTGACGGGTCGGGGGTGAGCTGCGGGCCCTATGCGGTGATTGAAACGCTGGCCCAGCTACAGGTCGTGCAGGCCGACCGGGCTGATTTGCTGCCCGGCATCCTGAAAACCGCGCGCCTGGGCTACGACGGCAAGGGCCAGGTCCGCGTCAGGACCGCCGTTGAGCTGGCTGCCGCCTGGGCGGAGTTGGGCGGTGCCGCCTGCGTGCTGGAAAAGCTGCTGCCGCTAACTGCCGAGTGCTCGGTGCTGGTGGCGCGCGGCTGGGACGGGCGGGTCGTCAGCTTCGCGCCGCAGCGCAACGTGCACGTCGAGGGCATTTTGGCCGTGACCCACGCTTACGAAGGAAATATGCCGCCCGCCCTGGCAACCAGGGCCCGCGACGCCACTGTTTCCATCGCGCAGCATCTCGGCTATATCGGGGTGCTGTGCGTCGAGTTTTTCGTGGTGGACGACGGCAGCGAGCACGGCGGCCTGGTGGTAAACGAGATGGCCCCGCGCCCGCACAACAGCGGCCACTACACCCTGGACGCCTGCGACGTGTCGCAGTTTGACCTGCAGGTCCACGCTATGGCGGGCTTGCCCTTGCCGCCGCCGCGCCAGCATTCCCCGGCCATCATGCTCAACCTGCTGGGCGATGGGTGGTTTGACGTCAGCGGTCAACCGCGGGAGCCGGACTGGCCCGCCGTGCTGAGCCTGCCGGGCACGCACCTGCACCTGTACGGTAAGTCGCCCGCGCGCCCAGGCCGCAAGATGGGCCACCTGACCATCACCGGCCCGGACGTCGCCAGTGTCAAAACCGTGGCGCGGCGGGCCGCTGGTCTGCTCGGCTTGCCGGGGCTGGACTTTATATAGGAAGCTGTTTGCGTGAGCAAAAATTCACATTGAACGGTCATGCTGAGCTTGTCGAAGCATCTCTACCGCTTCGTTGAATTACTACTGCAACGAAGCGGTAGAGATGCTTCGACAAGCTCAGCATGACGTTCTACCTGCTTCCTAAACAGGTTTCATTCATCATTTCTAGGTGTGCCACCAAAACATGACCCAACCAGTAACCTTAACCCTCGAAGACGGTACCGCCATCTCGGGCGAATCCTTCGGCGCCTTCACCTCCGCCGCCGGTGAGGTCGTGTTCAGCACGGCCATGACGGGCTACCCCGAAAACCTCACCGACCCGTCCTTCGCCGGCCAGATTCTGGTGCTCACCACCCCCATGGTGGGCAACTACGGCGTGCCCGGCGAAGCGCTGTACGAGTCGATTTCCCGGATCTTCGAGTCCGATAAAATCCACATTGCCGGGCTGGTGGTGAACTACTACTCCGGGGAGCACAGCCACTGGAACGCCGCCAAAAGCCTCGGCGACTGGCTGAAGGAGTACAACATCCCCGGCATCTGCGGCGTCGATACCCGCATGCTCACCAAGAAGCTGCGCGAGAACGGCGCGATGCTGGGCAAAATCGTGGCCGAAACCGACGTGCCCTTCTACGACCCCAACCTCGACAACCTGGTGGCGCAGGTGAGCCCGGCCGGCATCCAGCACTACGGCAGCGGCCAGCACAAAATCGTGCTCGTGGACTGCGGCACCAAAACCAATATCATCCGCTGCTTCCTGACCCGCGACGTGGAGCTGATTCGCGTGCCCTGGGACTACGATTTCACGACCCTCGACTACGACGGCCTGTTCCTAAGCAACGGCCCCGGCGACCCCAAAATGTGCGAAGCCACCATCCGGCACCTGCAAAAAGCCCTGGCCCAGGACAAGCCCATTTTCGGCATCTGCCTGGGCAGCCAGCTCATGGGCCTGGCGGCGGGCGGCGACACCTTTAAGCTGAAATACGGCCACCGCAGCCACAACCAGCCCGTGAAGCTCACCGGCACCCAGCGCTGCTACATCACCAGCCAGAACCACGGCTTCGCGGTGGATACCGAAACGCTCCCCGCCGAGTGGCAGATGCTGTTCGAGAACCTGAACGACGGCACCTGCGAAGGCATCAAGCACACGTCCAAGCCGTTTTTCTCCACTCAGTTCCACCCCGAAGCCGCTGGCGGGCCGGAGGACACCGAGTTTCTGTTTGATGATTTTTTGAAAGCGGTGGTGGCGTATAAAGCGGGACAAGCTCATTCTGCATAATATTCATTTTGGCACTTTTATGAAATCTGCTAAATCACTTTCAATTTGTTTGTTGGGCGTTCTAGCAGGCAGTTGCGGCAACGATAGAGCTGCAAAGTCCGCAGCCTCAGTATCGGATTCAACATTCGTAAAAAATCCCGTTGCTAGTGTGACAAAGCAACCAGATGCTTGTAGTGAGCGGATAAAAGCTTTTTTGAATTGGTATCTAATTCAAACTGATTACGAGCACCCTGGTACCGATATAAAGTCCGTTTCGTTTAAATTCCCTGTTTCGGCAAATACAGATTCAGCTTTCCTAGCAAAGCTCGGCCCTGATGATAGGAGTCCGACGAAGTACATTCAGATAAACGAGCCAAGTATCGACCGATACATTGAGTCGCTTAAGAAGTCAGGTTATTTCTCCGTCAGCTACTTGCAAGAGAAAAAAGCATCGCTGGAGCGGCGTGGTAAGGCATTAAATGCCGCGCATATGGAAGATGGTGAAGCAGAAGGCTTTGAAGCTGACGAAATTTTCTGGATGATGGAGCTTTATGATAAAGCAAATATTTCAAATTTAAAACCACATAGTTCTCCGCTAAAAAACAATGGTGTGGTGTATGAATTGCCACCAACAGCTAATAATGATAATGTTGGCTACTTGCTTTACACTAAGGGTGAAAATGGACGCTGCGTTATAGATAGCATTGCTCATTTGCGAGACGGTAAACCAGAAACCTTGGGTAACCGCTAATTTTTTGCTTTTTATCTGAGTTCGGCAAGAGATTATTTTAAATAATTAATGCTCTGCTCTCTTTTTTTAGAATGAACAAACCCAACAAAGTACTCATCCTCGGTTCCGGCGCGCTGAAAATTGGCGAGGCCGGGGAGTTCGATTATTCCGGCTCGCAGGCCCTCAAGGCGCTGAAGGAGGAAGGCATCCGCACCATCCTCATCAACCCCAACATTGCCACGGTGCAGACCTCCGACGGCATGGCCGACGACGTGTACTTCCTGCCCGTGACGCCCTACTTCGTGGAGGAAGTCATCAAAAAAGAGCGGCCCGATGGCATTCTGGTGGCCTTTGGCGGCCAGACGGCCCTGAACTGCGCCGTGGCCCTGTACCGGGCCGGCGTGTTCGAGCAGTACGGCGTGCGCGTGCTGGGCACGCCCGTGCAGAGCATCATCGACACCGAGGACCGGGAGATTTTCAAGGTCAAGCTCGAGCAGATTGGCGTGCTCTCAGCCCGCAGCGTGGCCTGCACCACGATGGCCGCCGCCCTGGCCGCCGGCGAAACCATCGGCTTCCCCATCATCGTGCGGGCCGCCTTCGCGCTGGGCGGACTGGGCAGCGGCTTCGCCAATAATATGGACGAATTGCAGGCTCTGGCCCGGCAGGCTTTCACGACTTCGGACCAGATTCTGGTGGAAGAATCGCTGAAGGGCTGGAAGGAAGTGGAGTACGAAGTGGTGCGCGACGAGTTCGATAACTGCATCACGGTCTGCAACATGGAGAACTTCGACCCCATCGGCATCCACACCGGCGAGAGCATTGTGGTGGCCCCGTCGCAGACCTTGAGCAACCGCGAGTACCACAAGCTGCGCACCATCGGCATCAAAACCATCCGGCACCTGGGCATCATCGGCGAGTGCAACATTCAGTACGCCCTCGACCCGCATTCCGAAGATTACCGCGTGATTGAGGTGAATGCCCGCCTCTCGCGCTCGTCGGCGCTGGCCTCGAAGGCGACGGGCTACCCGCTGGCCTTCGTGGCCGCTAAGCTGAGCCTGGGCTACTCGCTGGCCGAGCTGAAAAACAGCGTCACGCAGACCACCTCGGCCTTTTTCGAGCCCGCCCTCGACTACGTGGTGGTGAAGCTGCCGCGCTGGGACCTGGGCAAATTCTCGGGCGTGAACCGCCAGATTGGCTCGGCCATGAAGAGCGTGGGCGAGGTGATGGCCATCGGAAAAACGTTCGAGGAAGCCATTCAGAAGGGCCTGCGGATGCTCGATACCGGCAAGCGCGGTTTCGTAGCCAACCGGCCCGAAAACATCGAAAAAGACACGATTGATAAGCTCCTGAGCGAGCCGAACGAGGAACGCATCTTCGCCATCAACAACGCCTTCGAGGCCGGCTACTCGCTGGAACAGGTGCACCAGCTCACGCGCATCGACCACTGGTTTTTGCAGCGCCTGTTCAATATTTTTGAGCTGGGCCAGCAGCTGGCCGCCGGCCGCGCCGCCGGCCTCGATTCGCTGGAAACCAAGCTGTTGCGCGAGGTCAAGAAAGCTGGTTTCTCGGACCAGCAGATTGCCGTGCAGCTGCTGGGCGAATCTGATGTGAAGGCCGACGAGCTGCTGGTGCGTGCCCGTCGCAAGGCCCTGGGCGTGCTGCCCGTGGTGAAGCAGATTGACACGCTGGCCGCCGAATTCCCGGCCAAAACCAACTACCTCTACACCACCTACCACGGCACCGAAAACGACCTGGCCCGCGAAACCGCGAAGTCCATCGTGGTGCTGGGCTCGGGCGTGTACCGCATCGGCTCGTCGGTCGAGTTCGACTGGTGCGGCGTACAGGCCGTGCAAACGGCCGCCGAGGAGGGCTACAAAACCATCCTCATCAACTACAACCCCGAAACCGTTTCGACCGACTACGACGTGAGCGACCGGCTCTACTTCGAGGAGCTGAGCTTCGAGCGGGTGATGGATATTCTGGATTTCGAGCAGCCCGGCGGCGTGATCCTGAGCACCGGCGGCCAGATTCCCAACAACTTAGCCATGCGCCTCGAAGAAGCCCACGCGCCCATTCTGGGCACCACGGCGGCGCACATCGACGAGGCCGAAAACCGCCACAAGTTCAGCCGCATCATGGACGAGCTGGGCATTGCCCAGCCGCGCTGGAAGGAGCTGACCTCGCTGGAGGCCATGCACGGGTTCGTGCGGGAAGTGGGCTACCCGGTGCTCATCCGGCCGAGCTACGTGCTGTCGGGCGCGGCCATGAACGTGGTGTCCAACGCCTTCGAGCTGGAAGAATTCCTGAAAGCCGCCAGGGAAGTGAGCGCCGAATACCCGGTGGTGGTATCCGAATTCATGCAGGAAGCCAAGGAAATTGAGCTGGACGCGGTGGCCGACAAGGGCGAAATCGTGAGCTACGCCATTTCCGAGCACGTCGAGTTTGCCGGCGTGCACTCCGGCGACGCCACCATGTACTACCCGCCCCAGCGGGTGTACGTGGGCACCATCCGCAAGCTCAAAATCATTGCCGAGAAGGTGGCCCGCCGCTACGAAATCAGCGGCCCGTTCAACATTCAGTTTCTGGAAAAAAACGGGGCCATCAGCGTGATTGAGTGCAACCTGCGGGCCTCGCGCAGCTACCCCTTCGTATCGAAAATCTCGGGCAACAACCTCATCAAAAAGGCTACCCAGGTGCTACTGGGCAAGGAAGTAAAGCGCGACGAAAGCGAGCGAATCTACGACCTGCCCTTCGTGGGCGTGAAGGCCCCGCAGTTCTCCTTCACCCGCCTGCCCGGCGCCGACCCGGTGCTGCGCGTCGACATGGTGAGCACCGGCGAAGTAGGCTGCCTGGGCGACACCGCCGAGGAGGCCCTGCTGAAATCGATGCTGAGCGTGGGCTACAAAATCCCCGAGAAAACGGTGCTCATTTCCGGCGGCCCCATCCTATCGAAAGTGGCGCTGCTCTCCGCCACCGGGCTGCTGGTGAAGCGCGGCTACCAGATTTACGCCACCCAGGGCACCCACCGCTTCTTCGCCGAAAATAGCATCCCCAGCAGCCTCCTCTTCTGGCCCGACGACCTGCAGGAGCCCAACGTGCTGACGTACCTGAAGGAGAAGAAAATCGATTTAGTAATTAATATCCCCAAAAACCTGTCAAAAGGCGAGCTGGATAACGACTACAAAATCCGCCGCACCGCCGTGGATTCCGGCGTGCCCTTGCTGACGAATGCGCGGCTGGCAAAGGCGTTTATTAAGGCGTTTTGCACGCTGGAGATGAAGGATTTGAAGATTAAGAGCTGGAACGAGTATAAGGCGATGTAAGTGACGAATTAAGGCCGTCGCATTAGAAGCGCCTTAGATACGAAACCGGTATGTCCGTTGACAGTTACTTTGCAGTAAACACTGTTTGGAACTTTGGAACTCCGGATGGGGTGTAATTCAAAACTTCGCTTGGGGCTGCTATCTTTGAAGGAGACCATTGCCCCCCTTGTGATGATGACCAAAGCGGACTACCTAGCCCTGGCTGAAACGCGTTTCGAAGCGCTCTGCGCCTTAGAGCGCCACGCCGACTTCTACACGTTTGAGAAAGAATTTGACCAGGTCTAGACCGGATTGGGCCGGCAGGTGCTGGAGCAGACGGTCGGGCCGGTGCCGGCTGACAAGCGAAAAAAAACGGTATCCGCAGCCGCTACGGCAAGATTGAAGTAGCCGTTAGCCACGCCTTCAGCCGGCCCGTGCTCGGCAGCCGCACCAGCCCCTACCTGCAGGAGAAGTTGGCCCTGCTCAGCACGTTGACCGTTTTTGGCCAGGTGCCCGAGTTGGTCGAGCAGTTGCTGGGCCGGCGCGTCAACCAGAGCCAGGCGTACCGGCAGTGCCAGCGCATCGCCGATGCGCTCGACGAGCAGCACCTGAGTACGCCCTCCCCCGCGCTGGCGGCCCAGCAAGCGCAGGCCCCGGGCCTGGTTTATGGGATGGTGGACGGCAGTATGCTCTTCACCGACCAGGGGTGGCAGGAAACTAAACTCGGCCGCGTGTTCGCCGACGGACCCGCCGACGGACCCGCCGGGCCACATGCTTCTGAATACGTGGCCCATCGAGGCCATTATAGCGGTTTTACGCCCCACTTTGAGCGGCTGTTGCCGCCCGACAGCCCGGTGCGAAAGGTCTTTATCACGGACGGGGCTGCCTGGATTGGTCAGTGGCTCTCTACCAGTTACCCTGACGCCACCCACATCCTCGACTACTACCACGTGGTCGAGAAACTGGCCGCCGTGGCCCGCCAACTGCCGCAAGGCAACACTTGGCTGGCCCGGCAACAGCAGCACCTGCTTTGCGACGAGAGCGAACGGGTCGAAGCCCACGTGGCCGGGCTGCGGCAGCTACCCGCGGCGGACCGGCAGTGCCTGGGGAGCTACCTGCGGGCCAATCACTACCGCATGTGCTATGGCTCCTATCAGGCCGACGGCCTGCTCATCGGCAGCGGCCCGATTGAGGCCGCCCACCGAAGTGTGCTGCAAGTACGCATGAAACGCTCCGGCCAGCGCTGGGCCAACCACGGCTGCGACCATCTGCTACGGCTACGCGTAGCCTACAAAAGCCGCAAGTTCGACCTCGTCACCCAACTACTCAAAAGCAGCCAAGCGAAGATTTGAATTGCACCCGGTGGAGTATGCTTGGTCTTTCTATTTCTAGAAAAATATTTTGCGACAAAGTTGACCAGACTCGCAGAATAAGAAATGACGTTATGCATTTCGACCCTGACGGTATACCGACAGAGGACTTGAAAGCACTACATGATTTTTCAATATTTTTACAACGCCTGCATAGTTTCAACCTGCTTTAACAAATGTAAAAGAGGCTGAAGCTCCCGTAGCTTCAGCCTCTTTCGTTTCTGCCGCAGGGCGGGATTACCTATCAATTCCCAATTGCTTCAAGCAACTACCTGCGCATCGCATCAGCTTGCGTATTCAGCGTTTGCAGGTCGGGAATGGGGAGCGGGTGCGTGGGGTCGGGCTCTAGCACATCATCGTGATAGGCTTTCAACTGGTGCGCAAAGGTTGTTTGCGCGGTATTCAGGGTGAAAGAAGTAGCCGCCAGTAAAACCGTCACGTCATCGGTGGCGGGCGGCATGGCGTTGGCGTGTTGCTGCACCCACAGGGCCTTGCTCAGCTTTTCAAGCGTCCAGTGGGCAAACACCAGTGCCGGCCGAAGGCTGGTTGCCACCAGCGTTTGCGCACCTTCCCAGTTGTGGGCGGAGGTATCTACCCAATGGCGAACGTGTTCTTCCTGTGTCATAGCCCCAAGCTACAAAAAAGCGGCGGTAGCTCCGAGAAGCTGCCGCCGCTTTTTGATTGGTTTTCAACGAAGCAGTAGAGATGCTTCGGTAAGCTCAGCATGACGTTCTTCTGTCGTCAGCTGCTGCCTTTCTACATATGAATCGCCCGGTTCTCCGTCGCGGCCAGACACGCTTCTTTCATGGCCTCGGCGTAGGTGGGGTGCGAGTGGCTCATGCGGGCCACGTCCTCGGCGGAGGCGCGGAACTCCATGGCGGTCACGGCTTCGGCGATGAGGTCGGCAATGCGCGGGCCAATCATGTGGACGCCCAGGATTTCGTCGGTCACTTTGTCGGCCAGCACTTTTACGAAGCCGTCGGTGTCGCCGCTGGCGCGGGCCCGGCCGCTGGCTTTGAAGGGAAAGCTGCCGATTTTGTAGGCCTTGCCCTGCTCCTTAAGCTGCTCTTCGGTGTAGCCCACACCCGCCACTTCGGGCCAGGTGTACACCACGCCGGGGATGAGCAGGTAGTTGATGTGCGGCTTCTGGCCCACGATGGTTTCGGCCACGAACACGCCTTCTTCTTCGGCCTTGTGGGCCAGCATGGCGCCGCGCACCACGTCGCCGATGGCGTAGATGCCAGGCACGTTGGTCTGCAGGTGCTCATCGACCCTGATGCGGCCGCGCTCTTCCATCTCGATGCCGGCGGCTTCGAGGTTGAGGCCGGCGGTGTAGGGCGAGCGGCCCACGGCCACCAGGCAGTAGTCGCCTTCGAATTTCACCTCCTCCCCTTTCGGATTGGTCGCGGTCACGGTCACGAGGTCGCCCTCGCGGGTGGCGCCGGTGACCTTGTGGCTCATGAAAAACTCGATGCCGATTTTACCCAGCACGCGCTTGAGCTCCTTGCCCAGGCCGCGGTCCATGGTCGGGATGAGGCTGTCGGTGAACTCGACGATGCTCACCCTGGTGCCCAGGCGGGCATAGACCGAGGCCAGCTCCAGGCCGATGACGCCGCCGCCCACCACCACCATGCGGCCGGGCACCTCGCGGATGTTCAGGGCCTCGGTGCTGGTGATGATGCGCTCCTTGTCCTGGGCGATGAACGGCAGCACCGTGGGCTTGGAGCCGGTGGCGATGATGACGTTCTTGGTTTCGATGGTCTGCGCCTCGCCGCCGGCCGTGGGCGCGATGCTGATGTGCGTTTTGTCCACGAACGAGCCGAGGCCTTGCAGCACGTCGATTTTGTTCTTCTTCATCAGGTAAACGATGCCGTCCACGTTGGCCTTCACCACGCCCGTTTTGCGGTCAATCATCTGGGGCATGTTCACCCGCAGGTTTTCCAGGTCGATGCCGTGCTCCCTGAACACCGAATGAGCGTTGTGGTAGTGCTCGGAGGAGTCGAGCAGGGCCTTGCTGGGAATGCAGCCCACGTTGAGGCAGGTGCCGCCGAGCGTGTCGTACTTCTCGATGAGAGCGGTTTTGAGGCCCAGCTGGGCGCAGCGGATAGCCGCCACATAGCCGCCCGGACCGGAGCCGATGACGGTAACGTCGTATTGATTCATAAGGGGGTGAATTCGGTGGAAATCAGCAGGGCAAAGGTAAGGCTCAGGAGCCCGGAACCCTTCGGGTAAAGCAGATTTCTGCCGGGAGGGTTGAAATGGCGGCAAACAGGTTAGCAGCACGTCATGCCGAGCTTGCCGAGGCATCTCGCGTGGCGTCGTTGCCAAACTAACGGGCATCCGGAGCTTGCGAAGGACCTTCCTCTTTATTGAACCTGTTTAGGGTTTCGGTTTTTTCGTCGTTTGTCATCCTCATCTGGCGTCCGCTTGCGAAGGACCTTATCACGACGGCTCATTTTGGCCTAATTCCAAGCGGTACGGACGTGATAAGGTCCTTCGCTCCGCTCAGGATGACAGCTTTTTCGAAACCCTAAACAGCCTCATTCTCTGCGAAGCTCATTCAATGCACAAAGCGCACTATTATAGCGGTTTTTCGAACGATGTATCTGGCCCGTAGAAATCACGTATTCGCGTCTCATCGCACGCGCCGCAGCCCCGCTTGTCGTTCAACGACGAGACGCGAATACGCGTTTCTACACCGTTCATGAAACCGCTCTATGGATCAATAAAGGGTTTTGGGCATTGAAAAGGGTTTACAGAGCACGAAGAGGAAGGTCCTTCGCAAGCTCAGGATGACAGACGTGATTGACAACTGGCGCCAGCAGCTACTCACGCCCGGGCAAACACGCCCACGGCATCCTTACTTGGCAGCGCCGTTTTGCCGGTCAGAAATACATCTACCTGGCGGGCCGCTTCGCGGCCTTCGGAAATGGCCCAGACCACCAGCGACTGGCCCCGGCGCATGTCGCCGGCCACAAAAACGTTGGGCCGGTTCGTGGAAAAAGACTTGTCGGAAGCCTGCACGTTGCCGCGCTCGTCCAGCCGCACGCCGAGCTGCTCCAGCAAGCCTTCGTAACGCGGGGAGGTGAAGCCCAGGGCCAGCAGCACCTGCCGGCAGGGGATTTCGCGCGCGGAGCCCTCAATTTCCTGGAAGCGCAGGCGGCGGCCCAGCACGTCGGTTTCCCAGCTCACGTCGGTGACCAGCAGGGCCCGCACGTGCCCCGTTTCGTCACTGAGGAAGGCTTTGGTGTTGATGCCCCAGTAGCGCTGGCAGCCTTCCTCGTGGGAGGTGGAGCTGCGGAAAATGTGGGGCTCGGCGGGCCAGGGCGTGTGCGCGGGCCGCTCGGCCCCGGGCTGGTGCATCAGGGCAAACTGGGTGACGGACCGGGCCTGCTGGCGGTTGGCCGTGCCCACGCAGTCGGAACCCGTGTCGCCGCTGCCGATAACCACGACCTGCTGCCCGGTGGCCAGAAGGGGCGCGCCGTCGATTTCCAGGCGGCTCACGCGGCGGTTGTGCTGGGTGAGGTAGTCCATGGCGAAGTGGATGCCGGCCAGCTCCCGGCCGGGCAGGCGCAGGTCGCGGGGCACGGAGGCGCCGCCGGCCAGCACTACCGCGTCGAAGTCGCGCAGCAGCTCGGCGGCGGGCAGGTCTTTCCCCACTTCAGTGTTGCAGCGGAACACGATGCCGTCGGCTTCAAGTAGCCGGATCCGGCGGTCTACCACCCACTTATCGAGCTTGAAATCGGGGATACCGTAGCGGAGCAGGCCCCCGGGCCGGTCGTCGCGCTCAAACACCGTGACGGAGTGCCCGGCCCGGGCCAGCTGGGCGGCGGCGGCTAACCCGGCCGGCCCCGAGCCCACCACGGCCACCGTGCGGCCCGACTTCAGCACCGGCGCCGTGGGCTGCACGTAGCCCCGGGCAAAGGCAATTTCGATGATGTGCTTCTCAATTTCCTCAATGGCCACCGGAGCGCTGTGAATGCTCAGCACGCAGGCCGCCTCGCAGGGCGCGGGGCAGATGCGGCCGGTGAACTCGGGGAAGTTGTTGGTGGCGCTCAGAATCCGGTAGGCCTCCTGCCAGTCCTGCTGGTGCACCGCGTTGTTGAACTCGGGGATGATGTTGCCCAGCGGACAGCCCGCGTGGCAGAACGGAATACCACAGTCCATGCACCGCGCCGCCTGCTGGGTAAGCTGGTCATCGGAATAGGTCCCAACGAACTCCTGGTTGTGGGCAATACGCTCCGGCGGCGCGGCCCTGGGCGGCAGCTGGCGGGAGAATTCCTTGAAACCGGTGGGGTTGGCCATGGTCGGTAATGGGTTGTCCTGAACGATTGTAGAGAAATCGCGACCCTTCGCGTCTCGGCATTGCTGATGTTGCTTGGTTGTCATGCTGAGCGAAGCCGGGTCCTCTCACGGGGCTGACGTTGGATTGGTATTGTCATGCTGAGCTTGTCGAAGCATCTCTATCGCTTCGTTGCAACCGCATCGGATTACCATTGCGGCAGAGATGCTTCGGCTCCGCTTTGCTGCGCCCAGCATGACGTTCTTTTTTCTCGTGTTTGCCGCTGCTTCCTACCCCACCGTGGCGTAGCGCGCCTTGTGCAGCACCTTCTTGTATTCAGATGGGAAGACTTTCACAAAATGCCCGGCTACCTCGCTCCAGCTTTCCAGCAGGTGGGCGGCCAGCCGGCTGCCGGTAAGCTGGACGTGCTTATGCAGCAGGACCCGGATTTCGGTTTCGTCGTCGGGCTCCAACGGCTCCAGCTCCACCATTTCGGGGTTGCAGTGGGCGGGGAAAGTACCGTCGGGGTCATAGATCCAGGCCAGGCCGCCGCTCATGCCGGCGGCGAAGTTGCGGCCGGTGCGGCCCAGAATCAGGGCGCGGCCGCCCGTCATGTACTCGCAGCCGTGGTCCCCCACGCCTTCCACCACGGCCGTGGCCCCGGAGTTGCGCACGGCAAACCGCTCGCCGGCCTGCCCGCGCACGAACAGCGCCCCGGAGGTAGCCCCGTACAGCGCCACATTGCCGATGATGATGTTGTTTTCGGGCAGGAACCGGGCTGCCGCGGAAGGGAAGATGGCCAGCTGCGCCCCGCTCAGGCCCTTGCCCACGTAGTCGTTGGCCTCGCCTTCCAGGGCAAACGACAAACCCCTGACGCTGAAGGCCCCGAAGCTCTGCCCCGCCGAGCCGCGGAAGCGGTAGTTGATCGTATTCTCGGGCAGGCCGGCGGCATGGTAGCGCTTGGCAATTTCGTTTGAGAGCAGCGTGCCGATGGTGCGGTCGGTATTGCGCACTTCAAACTCAGCAAAAACCGGAATCCGTTCCTCCAGGGCCGGGCGGGCGTGGTCGAGCAGCTGCCAGTCGAGGATGCCGGCCAGGCCGTGGTCCTGCTGCTCACTGTGGTAGAGCGTGCCGCCGGAGCTATTGACGGCGGGGTGCAGAATAGCGGACAGGTCGAGGTGGCGGGCTTTCCAGTGGGTGAGGTTGTCGCGCACCTTGAGGAACTCGGGGCGACCCACCATCTCATTTACCGTGCGGAAGCCTAGTCCGGCCATGATTTCGCGCAGCTCCTCGGCCAGGAAGCGGAACAGGTTGACGATGTGCTCAGGCTGCCCGCTGAAGAGTTTGCGCAGCTCGGGGTCCTGGGTGGCTACGCCCACGGGGCAGGTGTTGAGGTGGCACTTGCGCATCATCACGCAGCCCCCGGCCACCAGCGCGGCGGTGGCCACCCCCCATTCTTCGGCCCCCAGCAGGGCTGCCACGGCCAGGTCGCGCCCGGTTTTGAGCTGGCCGTCGGCCTGGAGCACCACGCGGCTGCGGAGCTGGTTGCGCACCAGCGTCTGGTGGGCTTCGGCCAGCCCCAGCTCCCAGGGCAGGCCGGCGTGGCGGATGGAGCTGATGGGCGAGGCCCCGGTGCCGCCGTCGTAGCCGGCAATCAGAATCACGTCGGCGTGGGCCTTGGCGACACCGGCGGCAATGGTGCCCACGCCGGCCTTGCTCACCAGCTTCACGCTGATGCGGGCGGCACGATTGGCGTTTTTCAGATCGAAGATCAGCTGGGCCAGGTCCTCGATGGAGTAGATGTCGTGGTGGGGCGGGGGCGAAATCAGCCCCACGCCGGGCGTGGCGTGGCGCACCCGGGCAATCCACTCGTCCACCTTATGGCCGGGCAGCTGGCCGCCCTCGCCGGGCTTGGCGCCCTGGGCCATCTTAATCTGCAGCTCGTCGGCGTTGGTGAGGTAGTGGGCCGTGACGCCGAAGCGGGCCGAGGCCACCTGCTTGATGGCCGAGCGCATGGAGTCGCCGTTGGGCAGCCGCTCGTAGCGCATGGGATCCTCGCCGCCTTCGCCGGTGTTGCTTTTGCCGCCGATGCGGTTCATGGCAATGGCCAGGGTACTGTGGGCCTCGTGCGAGATGGAGCCGAACGACATGGCCCCGGTGGCGAAGCGCTTCATAATGCCCTCGGCGGGCTCCACCTCGGCGAGGCGGATGGCGGCGCGGTGCTTCGCAAAGTCGAGCAGGCCGCGCAGGGTGAACATTCGCTCGGGCTGCTCATTCACCAGCCGGGCGTAGCGCTGGTAGGTGGCGTAGCTGCCGGTGCGGGTGGCGTGCTGGAGCAGGTGGACGGTTTCGGGGTTGAACATGTGGGCCTCGCCCCGGCGCCGCCACTGGTACACGCCGCCGTCGGGCAGCAGAAGCTGCTCCTCGGGTGAAGTGGTTTTGAAGCCCTGAAAATGCTTGTAGAGGGTTTCGCGGGCAATTTCATCGAGCCCCAGCCCGCCGATGCGGGTCACGGCCCCGGTGAAGTAGGCATCCACCACCTGCTGGTTGATACCCAGAATCTCAAACACCTGCGCGCCATGATACGACTGCAGCGTCGAAATGCCCATTTTGGAGAAGATCTTCAGCAGCCCGTCGCACACGGCTTTGAGGTAGTTGTGGGAAAGCTGCGGGTAGTCCAGACCCGGCCCGAACTGTCCGGCCTCGCGCATGGTACGCAGCGTGGACAGGGCCAGGTAGGGGTTGATGGCCGTGGCCCCGAAGGCCAGCAGGCAGGCGAAGTGGTGCACCTCCCACACGTCGCCGGCCTCCACCACCAGCCCCACCGAGCCGCGGTAGCCCAGCCGGATCAGGTGGTGGTGCACCGCCGACACGGCCAGCAGGGAAGGAATGGGCGCGTGGGCCGAGTCCAGGGCGCGGTCGGACAGAATCAGCACCTCGAAGCCGTCGTTTACCGCATCCTCGGCGTAGCGGCAGAGGCGTTCGAGGCCGTTTTGCAGGGAGCCGGGCTTCTCATCGGCCTTGAAGTAGGTCTGCAGCGTCTTGGCGTTGAACAGGCCCGTGTCGATGCTGCGCAGCTTTTCCAGCTCGTGGTTGCTCAGGGCCGGCTGGCGCAGCGCCACGCAGTGGCAGTGCATCTTGTCCTCGTCGAGGATGTTGCCGTTGTTGCCCAGAAAGGTGGCCAGGCTCATCACCAGCCGCTCCCGGATCGGGTCGATGGGCGGGTTGGTAACCTGGGCGAAGAACTGCTTGAAGTAGCTGCTCAGGTGCTGGGGCTGGTCACTGAGCACGGCCAGCGGCACGTCCACGCCCATCGACCCGATCGGCTCCTTGCCTTCCACGGCCATGGGGGTGAGGATGGTGTCGATGTCCTCGCGGGTGTAGCCGAATACCTGGTGGTACCTGAACACGGCATCGGCCTCCAGATCGGTGAACACCTGGCGGGGCTCGGGCAGCTCTTCCAGCCGGATCTGATACTCGTCGAGCCACTGGCCGTAGGGCTGTTGGGCGGCGGCCTGTGCCTTAAGCTCTTCATCACTGATCATGCGGCCGGCCACGGTATCGACCAGCAGCATCTTGCCCGGCTGCAGGCGGCCCTTCTGCCCGATGGTTTCGGGCGCGATGTTTAGGACGCCGGCCTCGGAGGCTACCAGCACCCGGCCGTCGTCGGTCACGGCGTAGCGCAGGGGGCGCAGGCCGTTGCGGTCCAGCATGGCGCCCAGCATGCGGCCATCGGTGAAGAGCAGGGCCGCGGGGCCGTCCCAGGGGGCCATAAAAGTAGCGTGAAACTCGTAGAAGGCCTTTTTGAGCGGGTCCATTGCGGTGTTGCCGTCCCAGGCTTCGGGCACCAGCATCATCATCACGTGGGCCAGGCTGCGGCCCGAGTGCAGCAGAATTTCCACGATGTTGTCCAGGCAGGCCGAGTCCGACTGGTTGGCGTCGATGACGGGCAGCACCAGCTCCATTTCCGCCGCCGAGAAATAAGGCGATACGTAGTTGCGCAGGCCGGCGTAAAACCAGTTCAGGTTGCCCCGCAGCGTGTTGATTTCGCCGTTGTGGGCCAGCAGCCGGAAGGGCTGGGCCAGCTTCCAGCTGGGGAAGGTGTTGGTGGAAAACCGTGAATGCACCATCCCGAAGGCCGACGTCACCCGCGGGTCCGACAGGTCGGGAAAGTAGCCCCGCACCTGGTAGGTAGTCAGCTGGCCTTTGTAGACGATGACCCGGCAGGACAGGGAAGCGCAGTAGAAGTCCCCACCACCCTGGGGGTTGGCTTCCAGCACGAGCTTAGTGATGGCGCGGCGCAGCACGTAGAGCTTGCGCTCAAAATCGTCGTCGGTGCTCAGGCCGGCGGGCCGGGCCACGAACACCTGCTCCATATCCGGCTCGGCAGCCAGGGCCGTGGGGCCGATACCCGCGGGGTTCACCGGCACCGGCCGGTAGCCCAGCACCGTCAGGTGCAGCTGCGCCGCCGCCTCGTTGATGAGCTGGCGGCAGGCTTCTTTGGGAGCCGTTGGCTTGGGCAGAAACACCATGCCCACTCCGTAGCCACCGGGCTCGGGCAGGCGAATGGCGCGGGCCGCGCATTCTTCGAGTAAAAACCAGTGCGGCAGCTGGAGCAGCAGACCCGCCCCGTCGCCGGAATCAGCGTCGCAGCCGCAGGCGCCGCGGTGCTCCATGTTTTCGAGCATGGTCAGCGCATCCCTCACGATCTGGTGCGAGCGGCGGCCGTTCAGGCAGGCAATAAACCCCGTGCCACAGGCGTCGTGCTCAAACTCGGGGCGGTAGAGCCCCGGCAGGTTTTCAGGCGGTATCGGCAGCATACAGGCGGAGTTAGGGTCGACCCGGGGCCGAACGGAACTAGTAAGATAGCGCATAGCCCCCGGCTTTCTGCCGACGCTACCGATATAATTATTCCACCCTCATCCAGCACCTCATCAGAACCGACCGCCGGTACCCGCCGGCAAAAACACGAACTAACGCTTGTTAGCCACAAAAAAAGGGCAAGACCACCAGATCCTGCCCTTTGTGCTTAATTGTATTCCTCGCCGATATCCACGGACCCCGGCCAGAACCCCGCCACTACACGGGAAGCTACAGAAAGTGGTAGAGGAAGGTGATGATGCCGGTATAGGCCGGCTTCTTCCCGTCTTTGATTTCCAGGGCCACCTCAATCCGGGCTTTGGCAATGCCGCGCAGATCTTTCACCGTCAGCAGTCGGGCCCGCAGGCGCACCTCGCCATTCACCAGCACGGCCTGGTTGAAGCGCAGACTCTCGATTTCGTAGTTCACCTGCATCTTCAGGTTCTCGATCTGCACAATCTGATTCCAGAGGTAGGGCAGCAGCGCCACCGTAAGGTAGCCGTGGGCAATGGTCGCGCCGAAGGGCGACTCCGTTTTAACCCGCTCGGCGTCGAGGTGAATCCACTGGTGGTCGAGGGTAGCGTCGGCAAAGTGGTTGATCTGCTCCTGGGTGATGGTGTGGTAGCCGGACACGCCCAGCTCCTGGCCTTCGTACTGCTCCAGCTCTTTCAGGCTGCGGATAGTAATGCTGCTCATGCGGTTTTTTGGGTTGGGTTGGGCTACTAAGGTAAGCGGCTTTCCGCGAGCTATTCGCGGCAGTCAGGCCGGCATCTTTCCCCGGCAGTACGTTGCGGTACCGCTCCGTGCTGCCTTCCGGCCGCCGAAAGGTTTCGTCCTTGCGGAGGAGTGCGCTATTTTTGCCGCGTCTGCGTTAGGCCGCCTGGTCCTCCCCGGGCGCTGCTATTGTGTCCTTTTCAGTTCCCGCTATGATTTCTACCAGCATCAGAGGCATCCTGCTGGCGACGTTGCTGCTTATGGCTACCCTGACCCGGGCTACGGTACGCCTGCCCCGGCTGGTGGGCGACAACATGGTGCTCCAGCGCGACACCCCTCTCCCGATCTGGGGTTGGGCCGCCCCCGGCGAACGGGTCCGGATCAGCTTCCAGGGCCGGACCTACCGGGCGCCGGCGACGGACGCTACGGGCCGCTGGCGCATCACGCTGCCCCCGCTGCCCGCGGGCGGGCCTTACGGCCTGACCGTGAAAGGCCGCAACACCATCCGGCTGCGCAACATTCTGGTCGGCGACGTGTGGCTGGCGGCGGGCCAGTCGAACATGGAGTGGCCCCTGCAAGGGGACGTGCTGGATTTCCGGCCGGAAATAGCGGCGGCCACCTACCCCCGCATCCGGCTGCTCACGGTGGCGAAAGCCACGGCCTCCTCCCCCCGGGCCGGGTTTAAGAGCGCCGGGTGGCAGGAGTGCAGCCCCCAAACCGTGGGCAGCTTTTCCGCCGTCGCCTATTTCTTCGGCCGCCGCCTGCACCGGCAGTACCAGGTTCCCATCGGGCTGATCAGCGCGGTATGGGGCGGTACCGACGCCGAAAGCTGGGTGAGCCCGGCCGCCCTGCGGACCCTGCCCGGCTACCAGGAAAAAGCCCTTCAGCTGGAGCAGCAGCCCAACCGCATCAACGAGCGGCTGGACGACTATGCTGCCCGCCGGCAAGCCTGGCGCGGCAGTCCGGCCAGCCGCGACCAGGGCCGCCTACCCGACGGCCGCACCTGGGCCGATACGACCTTCCACCCCCCGACCTGGGCCACGATGCCCGTGCCCGGGGCCTGGGAAGTTAACTCGCCGCTGCGGTCGTTCGACGGGCCGGTGTGGTTTCGCCGGGAAGTGGGGCTGACGCCGGAAGAGGCCCGCCAGCCCGCGGGGCTTTCGCTGGGCAGGATCGATGATCAGGACAGCACCTGGGTGAATGGGCAGCTGGTAGGCCAGACGGCCGGGCCCGACCGGCACCGGCACTACGTGGTGCCGGCCGGGCTGCTACAGCCGGGCCGCAACGTAATTACCGTGCGGGTGCTGGATACCGGAGGAGAAGGCGGCTTTGTGGGCGGGCCCGACAGCGTGCAGCTGACCACGGCCACCCGCCGTCTCTCCCTGGCCGGGGAGTGGCAGTATCAGCCGGCGTATGACCCGGCGGGCGTACCGCAAAGTCCGTTTCCGAACGGCGCGCAGGCCGAGCCTGCCGCCATCTACAATGCCATGATTGCGCCCCTGCTGCCCTACGCGCTGAAAGGCATTATCTGGTATCAGGGCGAAAACAACGCGCCTAGGGCATACCAGTACCGCACCCTGTTTCCGGCCCTGATTCAGGACTGGCGCACCCGCTGGGGCCAGGGCGACCTGCCGTTTCTCTTCGTGCAGCTCGCCGGCTTCATGCCCGACCAGGCCCAGCCCGCCGACTACGAATGGGCCGAGCTTCGCGAAGCCCAGCTGCGCACCCTGGCCGTGCCCCATACGGGTATGGCCGTCGCCCTCGACCTGGGTGACCCGAACGACATTCACCCGCGCAACAAGCAGCCGGTGGGTGAGCGGCTGGCGCTGGCTGCCCGCCGCGTGGCCTACCAGGATTCGGGCGTGGTGCACTCGGGGCCGCTGCTGCAGGATATGCGGGTGCAGGGCAATACCGTCCGGCTGCGCTTTTCCCAGACGGGCGGCGGGCTGGTGCTGAAAGATGCGACGGGCCCTTACCTGCGTGGCTTTGCCCTGGCCGGGGCCGACCGCAAATTCGTCTGGGCCCAGGGCCGGCTGGAAGGCCAGGAGCTGGTGCTCTATAGCGACCAGGTAGCCACGCCCGTGGCGGTGCGCTACGCCTGGGGCAACAGCCCCTTCCCCAACCTGTACAACACCGAGGACCTCCCCGCCTCCCCGTTCCGCACCGACGACTGGCCCGGGCTGACGGTGAACCGGTAAGCGCGTCTTAATCGACCAGCACGCCGATGTAGTAGTTGAAGGTGTCGATATCGATGTTGTCCTTCGTGGCCCCGGTCAGCTCGATGGGCTGGAATTTGGTGGTCAGCGGCACCAGCTTATACTCCGAGCCGCGCACCCGCATCCGGAGGGGAATGGTGAAGTTGGCGGCCTCGGCGACCCAGCGCCCCAGCAGCTGGCCTTTTTCCTGGCGCAGCTCCAGCACCGGCAGACTGCGGTAGCGCAGGTACTGGTCGAAGACCGGGGTCAGGTTCTGGCCGCTCTGCTGGTTGAGGTAGCCCACGATCTGGTCGGTGGTTACGGTCTGGTGGTAGAACGTCTGGCCCAGGCCGCGCAGAATCTGCCGCCACTTCTCGTCGTCGGCAATGATGGTGCGCACCATGTTGAGCATGTTGCTGCCCTTGTCGTACATGTCGCCCGAGCCTTCCTTATTCACCCCGTAGGCCCCGATGATGGGGCCGTCGTTCTGGATGTTGCGGCGCTGGCCGTGGAGGTATTCCTGCCCGGCCCGCTTCCCGAACTGGCTTTCCGTAAACAGGGCCTCCGAGTAAGTGGTGAAGCTTTCGTGGATCCACATGTCGGCAATATCCTTGCTCGTGATGTTGTTGCCGAACCACTCGTGGCCGCTTTCGTGGATGATGATGAAGTCCCACTTCAGGCCCCAGCCCGTCGCCGACCGGTCGTGGCCGAGGTAGCCGCTGAGGTACTTGTTTCCGTAGGCTACGGCGCTCTGGTGCTCCATGCCCAGGTGGGGCGCATCCACCAGCTTATAGCCGTCCTCATAGAACGGGTAGGGCCCGAACCAGTGCTCAAACGACTTCAGCATAGGCTTCACGTTGGCCCCGAACTGCGTTTTGGCCTTGGCCAGGTTTTCCGTCAGCACCCAATAGTCGAGGCTTAGCTTGCCCTTTTCCCCGGCGTAGGAGTCGCCGAAATGGGTGTAGTCGCCCACGTTCATGGCCACGTCGTAGTTGTTGATGGGGTTGCGCACGGCCCAGTCGAAGCGGGTGGTGCCGTCCTTGAGCGGCGTGACTTTGCGCAGCCGCCCGTTCGACACGTCCTTCAGTCCCTTAGGCACCGTGATGCTGATGAGCATGCTGTCGACCTCGTCGGACTGATGGTCTTTGGTGGGCCACCAGATGCTGGCGCCCACGCCCTGGCAGGCCGTGGCCACCCAGGGCTTGCCGTTGGAATCCTTGGTGAACACGAGGCCACCGTCCCAGGGCGCCTTTTCCGCCACCGTGGGCTGGCCGGAGTAGAATACGGTGAACTCGTCGGTACTGCCCGCCCTGATGGGCTGGGGGAAGGTCACGAACACGGCGTTGGCCTCGCGGGTGAACTTCAGATCCTGACCCTTATACACCACTTTCTCCACCGCCAGGTTGGCAAACAGATCGAACTGGAGCCGGCTGAAATCCTGGGTGGCGCGGAAGCGAAACAGGTTGGACCCGCTCAGGGCCCGCTGGTCGATGTCGAGCTTCACATCGAGATGATAATACTTGATGTCGTAGCAGGTTCGCAGCGGGGTGAGGGCCCCGCGCAGCGAATCGGCGCGGGTGAACCGGGCTTTGGACCGCATCAGCTGGGCGCTGGTCAGCAGAGGCAGAAAAAACAGGGCCAACGTGGCCAGCAGGGGAATACGAAGGCGCATCAGTATCGGGAAGAGGGAGCGGTAAAGGTAACTACAGACTCCGCCCCGACGGGGCAGTTGTGTAAGTGCTCTGAACCGGCTGGCGCGCTACCGCTTTGTCGGGCGGCAACCCGGCGCTGCCAGCCCCGGGGAGCCCGCCGCCGGGGTTTGGCGTAGTTTTATGCTTCCATCCGTACGCAGTCATGCTTCAACCTTCTCCTGCCCCCAGCCGGGCGGCCATCATCGGGGCCTTTGCCATCGTCTACATCATCTGGGGCTCCACCTACTTAGGCATCCGCTTCGCCATCGACAGCATGCCGCCCCTGCTGATGGCCGGCTCCCGCTATTTTCTGGCCGGGGCCCTGCTCTACGGCTTCATGCGCCTGCGGGGCGAGCCGACCCCCACGCGCCGCAGCTGGGGCCCGGCGCTGCTCATCGGCCTCTGCCTGCTCACCTTCGGCAACGGCGGCGTGACGCTGGGCGAGCAGTACATTCCCACCGGCCTCACCGCGCTGCTCGTTACCACGGTGCCCATGTTTCTGGTTCTGCTGGGCTGGCTGAGCGGCATTTCGGGCCGGCCCACGCTGCCGGTGGCTATCGGGCTGGTGGTGGGCATGGTGGGCGTGTACCTGGTGGCCAGCACCCGCGGCACCAGCCACGTAGCGCTGCCCGGCCACGAAACCCGGGGCATTATCCTGGTGCTGTCGGCGGCGGTCATGTGGGCCGTTGGGTCGCTTTACGCCAAGAAGCACCAGTCCGCTTCCTCTCCTTTCCTGGCCGGCGGTATGCAGATGATGTGCGGCGGGCTGCTGATGCTGGTGGTGGGCGGCCTGCGTGGTGAAGCGACCGGCTTCGAGCTGGCCGCCGTGACCACCAAGTCGTGGCTGGCCTACGTCTACCTGATCACGCTGGGCTCCATTGTGGCCTTTTCGGCCTACATCTGGCTTTTGCGGGTTGTGGAGCCCGCGTTGGCGGGTACCAACTCCTTCGTCAATCCGGTGGTGGCGGTACTGCTGGGCTGGGCCCTGGCCGGCGAAGCGCTCAGCCCCCCCATGCTGGGCGGGGCGGCGCTGATTATCGTGGCCGTGGTGCTGGTGGTAATGGGCGGGGCGAAGAAGCCCGGGCTGCCGCAGGCGGAACAACCCGCCGCCGCGAAGCGTCTGGTGTAATACCTCCTGCCCTGTTCCCCCAAGCCCTGCTGCCCGACCTGACCACCGAAAACCATATCCGCCTGCTCGTCGATTCGTTTTACGACCACGTGCAGCAGGATGCCCTGTCGGGGCCGGTTTTCAACGGCTTCGCCCACGTCAACGGGGCCAGCCACCTGCCCGCCATGTACGATTTCCGGAGCAGCGTGCTGCCGGGCACCAGCCGCTGTAAGGGCCAACCATTTCCCAAACACATTCCTCTGCCCGTGGGGGTGGCCCACTTTCAGCGCTGGCTCCAGCTGTTTTACCAGCCGGTAGATGAGCACTTCAGCGGCACCAGGACGGTAGAGGCTAAAGCCCGGGCCCTGAGCATAGCCACCCTGTTCGAGCCCCGGCTGAGCCCACGCCCGGCGCTGTCTGTTCTTTAGGGCGGAGGAAAACACTGCATATCCGACCGGCTAGCCGAAGAAGATAAATCTTAGAGCAAATTCCAGGATAGGGTACAGTAGAACGGGTAGGGGCGGGGCTTGCCCCCGCCCATCGTTGAACGATTGTTGTGCTGACGGCGGGCGGGGGCAAGCCCCGCCCCTACACTTGTTCCCGTACCAAGTTCTGGAATTCGCTCTAAAAATTACGGCTATGGTTATGTAGCTAACTATGCTATATTAGCGAAATGAGTAAACCTGCGTAAATTCGCTGCGTATTGAAACTCCCCACTCTCTCCGCTCCTACCCATGAAGACCTCTGCTACCCTGGCTGATATCAAGACGGAAGGCGATATCAAAACGCTGGTTGATGCCCTGTGCCACAAGGCCACCAACGACACGCTGCTGGGCCCGCGCTACGGTGCCGCCGCCCGCATTCACTGGCCGCAGTATCTCACGTCCCAGTACCGCTACTGGAGCACCACGCTCCTGGGTAAGCAGCTGGAGGAAGGCGAACCAGTACCGGCCCTACTAGCCCTGCCTACCAGCGGCCCGCACATTGACCATTGGCTGAGCTTGTTTTTCTCAACCGTGGAAGAGTGCTTTGCCGGATCAAAGGCCGAGGAAGCCAAGCTCCTGGCCCGCCAGCTGGCCACCCGCCTGCAGACCACCCGCGTCCGGGAATTGCCGGTCGACTAAGACCACGGATTGACGCGGATTTTTCGGATTTTACGGATTTTGTGGATGGCCCTAATTCACAACGCCTGTTCAGGAGATATCTGTCCAGAAACAAAGCAAAGAGGCTCGCCGGTTGGCAAGCCTCTTTGCTTTTAATCGTCCACAAAATCCGTGAAATCCGAAAAACCCGCGTCAATCCGTGGTCTTAGGCTGAGCTTCGGGTTAAGCCGGCGCGTGGTGCAAGGGGGGCTTGCGCGGGGCCAGGTCGCGCAGGAAGTACAAATCCAGGATGCTAAAGCCGACTTTAGAGAAGAACGGCACTACCACGAACAGCAGCGTCTCGGTGGTTTGCCCGAACACGCGCAAGCCCGACGGCCCCAGCGCCCAGATGGTGGGGTAGCTGATCCAGAGAATGGTCAGGAAGCCCACCAGCTTTATGTAGATGCTGCCCAGTTCCGCGTCGCTGTTTTCGGCAATGCGGCGCAACGGCCCCCACAGTATGGACAACACGGCCAGAAAAGCACCCACGCCGCAGAGAAACCACAGCAGCCGCGCCGTGCTCGATTCGGACAAGTCGGCAAACAGCCCGCAGACTATCATCACCACATCGGCCGCCACCAGGCCAAACAGCAGGGTTTTGCTGCGCTCGTCTTTGGGCACGTAGAACATGGCCGTGAATGCCAGCGCCAGCAGCAGCAGCGGCGTGCTCACCACCCAGTCGGCGTAGCGGGCATAGTGTGTGATCTGACCAGCCACCTCGGTCTTGCCCTGGCCCAGCGCCATGCCCATGTACGCCAGGGCCGACCAGATCGGAATCATCATGGCAATGCTGTATTCGTACTGTGGTACGCCTTTGGGGTTGCGGCTCCACGCCCAGAACAGCAGCGCGCCGCCCACCATGGAGCCCACGTAAAGCCAGTGCAGTAAAGTTTCGGTAGCCATGCGAAAAACGGTTGGTTGAAAGAAGAAGTGTTTTCAAGCTATACTTTGACCCGGGGTTTTAAGTTGGTTTTAATCCGTTGCCGTTCGGGCTTATGCAAAAAGCCGGCTCCTGCGTTGCAGGAGCCGGCTTTTTGCATAAGGTCTTCGAAACAAGTGCCTACACGCCCAGCAACAGGCGCGTGGGGTCTTCGAGCAGCTCCTTTACTCGCACCAGGAACGACACCGACTCGCGGCCGTCGATGATGCGGTGGTCGTAGCTCAGAGCCAGGTACATCATCGGCCGGATGACCACCTGCCCGTTTTCAGCAATCGGGCGCGGCACGATGTTGTGCATCCCCAGAATGGCCGACTGCGGGGCATTGATAATCGGGGTGCTCATCATGGAGCCGAAAATACCGCCGTTGGTGATGGTAAACGTACCGCCGGTCATCTGCTCGATGGAAAGCTTGTTGTCGCGGGCCAGCATCGCCAGCCGTACTACTTCCTTCTCGATACCATCGAACGAAAGCTGCTCCGCGTTGCGAATCACCGGTACCACCAGCCCTTTCGGGGCCGATACGGCGATGCTGATATCGCAGAAGTCGTTGAACACGATTTCGGTGCCATCAATCTGGGCATTCACCGAAGGCCATTCCTTCAGCGCCACGCACACGGCCTTGGTAAAGAAAGACATAAAGCCCAGGTTCACCCCGTTCTTCTCCTTGAACTTGTCCTTGAACTTGGTGCGCAGGTCCATGATGGGCTGCATGTTCACCTCGTTGAAAGTGGTGAGCATCGCCGTCTCGTTCTTCACCGACACCAGGCGGCGGGCCACCGTCTTGCGCAGGTTGCTCATCTTCTCGCGGCGTACATTTCTGTTGCCGGTTGCCGGTTGCGGGTTGCCAGTCGCGGCCGGAGCTGCTGGCGCGGCCGGAGCCGCAGAGGCCACCGGTACAGCGGGAGCCGGGGCGGCCGGGCGGACCTGGGCATTCTGGGCGTCTTCCTTCGTGATGCGCCCGTCGCGGCCGGAGCCCTGCACGTCGGCGGCGGCAATGCCTTTCTCCCCGAGAATCTTGCCGGCCGCCGGCGAAGGCGTGCCGGTGGCATAGCTCGTGGAAGTCGAAGCTGAATTGGCCGGCGCCGCCGCCGCCGGGGCGGCCGGGGTTGGCGCCGGCGTAGCCGCGGGGGCGGCCGGGGCAACGGTCCCACTGCCGCCTTCGATACGGGCTACTACCGCGCCGATGGCAATGGTTTCGCCTTCCTTAGCCCCGTGGCGCAAGGTGCCCGCAGATTCCGCCGGCAGCTCAAACGTAGCCTTATCCGATTCCAGCTCGGCAATGATTTCGTCGCGCTGCACCTGGGCCCCATCCTCTTTCAGCCACTTGGCCACGGTAACTTCCGTGATGGACTCGCCTACGGTTGGGATTTTCATTTCAACCGTAGCGCCGCCGGCACTGGCCGCCGGAGCCGCAGCCGCAGCCGCCGGAGCGGAGGCGGCTCCGCCCGCGGGCTGGCCGCCGTAGCCGGCCTGGTCGCTGGCCGCAGGGTTTTGCTCGCCCTGACTCACCGGATCGGCCGCGGCCGGAGCCGGGGCCGCGGCTGCTGCCGGGGCGCTGGCCGCCGGGGCACTAGCGGCCGGGGCCGGAGCACCTGCTCCGTCGATATCGGCAATGGTGGTGCCGATACCGATGGTTTCGCCTTCGGCCACGCGGATTTTCAGCACGCCATCAGCCTCCGCCGGCAGCTCAAACGTGGCCTTATCAGATTCCAGCTCGGCAATGATTTCGTCGCGCCGCACGGTGTCGCCATCCTGCTTAAGCCATTTGGCAATGGTTACTTCGGTGATGGACTCGCCGACGGCGGGGATTTTAATTTCCAGACCCATAGGGAGGGAGTTGAAGGGTTTCGGTGGGGAGATTTATACTAAAGCGGCCTGAATGCCGGGCAGTAATCGGGTGCGAAAATGACGGGCAATGCGCAGCGCTTCCTGCAAATCGCTCATCACGATGGTAAGGCCCGGGTAGCGCACTTCTACTGCGTAGTCACTGATACGGGCAGCATCGTCAAATTCCTGCTGAGTGAAGACAAAAATTGGCGGAAACAATACCAGCAAGCGGGTTATATCATGCGTCTTAGGGAAATTCACTCCTTCCACGGTCAGAGCAGCTTTGGCGAACTTCTCGGTAGCCTGCTGGCATATAAAAGCAATCAGATAACCGTAAAGGGCCGCGTCATCCTGGAACATCTGCCCGGCGGCCCGCAAATCATGATTGGCCAGGTTTAGCCATTCCTGCACCCAGGCCTTTTCCTGTTGATTAAGCGGCGGCATATAGTAGTCGGCCTTTTTGCAGGGCTTGCGCCTCTACCGTAAAACGTACCTCGGCTGCCGCCGCTACCTCTTCCGGGGTCCGTACCAGAATATCCATGGCCGGCATTTCAGGACTGCGTACCAGCCGGCGCACCGCCACGGCCCGCTCAGCCCGACTACTCTTATCCGGCTTGATAACCAGCAGATCCAGGTCGCTGTCCTCCGTCGGCGTACCGTAGGCGTACGAGCCGAACAGAATAATCCGGTCGGGCTGGTAGCCGGCTACGATGCGACGGACGATGGCCTGAATCTGCTCTTCGGTTACCATGGGGTTAGTCCTGCTGCTTGGCTATTTCTACGGTGTCCTTGATGTTGTCGTCGGCTACGGCTTCGCGGGGCTTATCGAAGGCGCGGCCTACCAGGTCCTTCTGCTCCTTCACGTGCACCTTGTTGTAGCCGGTAGCGGGCGAGGCCGAGGGCTTGCGGGCAATAACGTCCTCCAGCTCGCGGCGCAGGTAGCGGAGCATGAAGCCCCAGTAGCCCATGTTCTCGGGCTCTTCCTGAACCCAGTATACTTTCGCCTTCGGATACTTCGCCAGCTCCACGTCCAGCTGCTTTTTTGGGAACGGGTGCAGCTGCTCCAGGCGCACCAGGGCCACGTCGGTGCGGTTCGCAGTACGCTGCTCATCGAGCAGGTCGAAGTACACTTTGCCCGAGCACAGCAGTACGCGCTTTACCTTTTTGGCTTCGGCAAACGGGTCGCCGAGCACCTCGCGGAACGTGCCGTTGGTAAACTCCTCCATCGGCGACACGCACAGCGGGTGGCGCAGCATCGACTTCGGCGACATCACCACCAGCGGCTTGCGGAAGCTCCAGGTCAGCTGCCGCCGCAGGGCGTGGAAGAAGTTGGCCGGCGTGGTCAGGTTGGCCACGACGATGTTGTTTTCGGCCGCCAACTGCAGGAACCGCTCGGGGCGGGCATTGGAGTGCTCCGGGCCCTGGCCTTCGTAGCCGTGGGGCAGCAGCAGCACGATGCCGTTCATGCGCTGCCATTTGCTTTCGCTGCTCACGATGAACTGGTCAATCATGGTCTGGGCGCCGTTGGCGAAGTCGCCGAACTGCGCTTCCCACACCACCAGGGCCGTGGGGTTGGCCATGGCGTAGCCGAATTCAAAGCCCAGCACCGCGTATTCGCTCAGCAGCGAGTTGTAGATACTCAGCTTCTCCTGGCCTTCCGAAATATAGTTGAGTGAGTTGTAAGGCGCCGACGTTTCGGCGTCGTGGAGCACGGCGTGGCGGTGCGAGAACGTACCCCGCTGCACATCCTGCCCGCTCACGCGCACGATGTGCTTCTCGTCGAGCAACGAGCCGTAGGCCAGCAACTCGCCGGCGGCCCAGTTCAGCACGCGGGTGTCGAAGAACATCCTGCGCCGTTCCTCCATCAGCTTCTCAATCTGCTTCAGGGGCCGGAAGCCTTCGGGCAGCGTGGTCAGCGCCCGGCCTACTTTCGTCACCACGTCTTCGCTCACGCCGGTTTCCGGCGACTGGTCGAAGTCCTCGGGCCTGGAGCGGCGCAGGCTGCGCCACTCGTTTTCGAGGGCCTGGTAGTTGTAGGGCAGGGGCTTCTGCTTCACCATGTCCAGGCGGGCCTGCAGGGTGTCGCGGAATTCCTTGTCCATCTGGGTCGCCAGCTCCGCGTCCACGTCGCCGCGCTGCACCAGCATGGCGTTGTATACCTCGCGCGGATTCTGATGCTTGGAAATGAGGTTGTAGAGCGTCGGCTGGGTGAACTTCGGCTCATCCGACTCGTTGTGGCCGTGCCGGCGGTAGCACACCATGTCGATGAAGATATCGGCGTGGAACTGCTGGCGGTATTCCGTGGCCAGGCGCACGGCGAATACCACGGCTTCCGGGTCGTCGCCGTTTACGTGCAGCACCGGGGCATCAATGATTTTGGCCAGGTCGGTACTGTAGATAGACGAGCGGGCGTCCTCGAAGTCGGTGGTGAAGCCCACCTGGTTGTTGATGACGAAGTGAATGGTGCCGCCCGTCTTGTAGCCTTCCAGGAGCGACATCTGGGTCAGCTCGTAGCCAATGCCCTGGCCGGCCAACGCCGCGTCGCCGTGAATCAGGATGGGCAGAATCTGGTGGTAGTCGTCGTTGTACTGGTGCTCAATCTTGGCCCGCACGAAGCCTTCCACCACGGGGTTCACCGCTTCCAGGTGCGAGGGGTTGGGGGCCAGCTTCAGATTCACTTTCTGCCCACCCTCCGCTTCCACCTCCGACGAGTAGCCCATGTGGTACTTCACGTCGCCGTCGCCCATGGTCAGGTCGGGTACGGCGGTACCCTCAAATTCGGAGAAGATCTGCTCGTACGTCTTGCCCATGATGTTGGCCAGCACGTTCAGCCGCCCCCGGTGGGCCATGCCGATCATCACTTCCTTCACCCCCAGCTCCGACGACTTATTGATGATGGCGTCGAGGGCCGCAATAGTGGTTTCGCCGCCTTCGAGCGAGAAGCGCTTCTGCCCCAGGAACTTCGTGTGCAGGAAGTTCTCGAACACCACGGCCTCGTTCAGCTTTTTCAGAATGCGTTTTTTGTATTCCACGCCGGGGTTGAAACTCAGCGAGTCCCGCTCTACTTTCGTGCGGAACCAGTCGAGCAGCTGCGGGTCCCGGATGTACATATACTCGAAGCCAATGCTGCGGGTATAAATCTTCTCCAGGGCGGCCACGATGTCGCGCAGCCTGGCCGAATCGCCAAGCCCCAGCAGCGCGCCATTGCGGAAGGCGGTATCGAGGTCAGCTTCGCCCAGGCCGAAATCGGTGAGGTCGAGGCGGGCGTGGCGGTCTTTGCGCTCCCGTACCGGATTGGTCTTGGCCCGCAGGTGGCCCCGGCTGCGAAAAGCGTGAATCAGGTTGCTGACGGCCGTTTCCTTGTCCGTGGCCGGGCCATTGAGCGGCATAATCGAGCCGCCGTTGTTAGTCGAGGCAGCCGTACTCAGCACGCCAAAACCATCTTTCTGCTCCGGGGCTCCACCGGGCGCGACCGGGCTGCCCTGAGGGGCTGAGCGCGCGGCCAATTGCGGCGGGGCGCTGGCGGCCCCCGGCTCACCGTCGGCCGGGTAGTGCTGGGAGAAGTCGAAACCCTCGAAAAACTTGCGCCAGCCAAAGTCTACCGACTCGGGGTCGGCCTGGTAAGCGCGATAAAGCTGATCGATGTATTCGCCGTGGGCGTTGGCGATGTAGGAGTAAGCGTCCATAGAGTCGGGGCGGGATAAGTCAGCCGTAAAAGTATACGTCCTGACCGTAAGGCAAAAACTTGTATTCGCGTATGCAAATACGCCTCTTTTTCAATCAGTTGCTTTCGCGGGCACGTTCACCGATCAGCTGTTGAGGAAGCCAATCTATTCAAAATAAAGCGCAACGACCGTTTGGCAAGTAGCCCGGGCTTTACGCTTTGTTGAGGGCCCGCTACCTGGGTAACGCCATTTTGAAGATGTAGTACGGCTGATCCTGCTTCCCCACTCCCTTATTCCAGGTAGGGGTTTTGTGAATGGCAGAAGTCGTTACGTAAAGACTACCGTCGGCAAATGCAAACGTATCGGGCCACTCCAGCCGGGGGTCCTGCACCACCGTTTCAATCTTCCCGGCCGGGGTACGGCGCACGATGGAATGGTTTTCAAAAGCCGTCATGTAGAGGTTGTCGTTGGCATCTATTTCCATTCCGTCGCAGGCGGGCACCTTGCCCAGATCCTCGATCTGTTGGGCCAGCTGGGCATCCGACAGCGCCGGGTTGCGCAGGGCCGCAGTTTTGATGCGGAAGAGCGTGTAGCTGGTCAGCGGCTTCCAGTAGAGGTACTGCCGATCCTGGCTCAGGGCAATACCATCGGCGTTGAACCGGGCGTGCTTACCGGTGGCATCAATCATTTCGTGGCCGTCGGCTTTGATGTTCAGCGTGGTGTCGCCCATCATCGACGGATGCATGGCCAGCAGCCGGCGGGCCTTTCCTGACTTTAAGTCGACCACCACCAGACTGCCCACGCCCGATTCGGTGAGGTAGGCATAGTTGTTCTGCGTATCGATGCGCACGTCGTTGAGGTAGGATTTACGCGAAGCCACGCTTTCCGGGATGCTGATGTTCTGCACTACCTTGTCCGTTTTAGGATCGATCTTCACCAGCTTCGGGCCGCCAGGTACGGTTCCTTTTAAGCCGGGCGAGGCCGGATCGAGCACCCACAGCATCCCGGTCTTATCGACGTACACACTTTGCGGGCAGATCCAGTGCTTCTGAGGCTCGTTGCGGACGGTTTCGTTCCAGGCGCACCAGTCAGCGTCCGGGTAGGGCTGCACGGAATTGTCAGCGCCGATAATGGCAACTGCCGCGACGGGGTTATTGTCCCAGCGAGGGAAGACAGCAAACACGCGGCCGTCCGGCGTTACGGCCACCCCGACGAACTGAGGCTCGCGCAGGGCTGCTACTACCTGTAGCGGCGAAGCGGCCGGGGCTTTGGGCGCGGCGGCGGCGGCGGAATCGGCGGGGGCAGTGCCGGAATCAGCAGCCGGCGACGAGCAGCCGGCCGCCAGCCCGAGCGCCAGCAGGCTGGTTACGGCAGCCAGGCGACTAACTGAACACAAAGGGAAAGAAAGCGCCATGGTGAGGGTTGGGTTGGAAGTGGAAAGACGCGGAACGGCATCAGCAAACCTGTTCCCGACTGTACGCACCTGCCCCACCCGTGTTCCGTTGCAACCTGGTTTTACGATCCTGCTTAATGGCCAGAAAACCGACAGCCTCCGATTCGCTGGTCAATCGAAGTGCTATATTCCCAGGCCGTTGGGCATCAGTCAGCTAAATGCGTTAGCTGACCGCTAAAATCATTTCCACTACCTTTACACTCCCGTTAAAAAAGACAATATTTTATAAGTCTAAGTAATTATTGTTATCGTCTATATTGAGCTTCCTGTTCGGGTTTCTGGGGCCGCCTGATTCCCCAGCTGCCTGCCCATAGATTATCGGGCAACTTTTTCCTTAAAAACCAGGTTTTCCACCTCCCGTTTGCCGGGTCGGGCCGGCTGTCCATCCTCTTCGGACGAAAGAAGAGTTCATTAACTTCAACGTCATGTCCCTTGCGCTATTCCTGCTGACCTTCCTTTTTCCTGCCCGGCCGGTTTCCACCGCCGCCGCCCTCCCCTCGACCGTTGCGCACCTGAGCCCGCGAATGGTAACGTTGATTGCTCCCTCGCTGATCGTTCCCAGGCGAGTTCCCCGTCGGCTGCCCGTCTACACCGTCACGGCTACCATTTACGAGCCTGACCCCCGGCAAACCGATTCCGAGCCCTTCATCACGGCCGACAATTCCTTTATTACGCCGCAGCATTCCAGCAAAAACCGCTGGATGGCTTTGTCGCGCGACCTGCTCAAGCCCTGGGGCGGCAAATTCAATTTCGGGGATTCCGTCCGCGTGACCGGCATTTCCAAGAAGCTCGACGGCACTTACATCATTCACGACACGATGAACCGGCGGCACCGCCACTGCATGGATATCCTGGCCGCCAAGTGGGAGCACCTCGACGAAATGTGGAAAAACGTGAAAATCGTGAAAGCAGTGAAACCCGAGCCCGCCTGGCGGGCGGGTTAACCCTGACCAGCCGGGCCGGCGGCTGACTCCGGAAATGCGTCCAGCGTCCGGGGGCGGCCCTGCTGATCGTAGAGGTAGCTCAGGGGCTGGGCCGGGTCGCGCATGATTTCAGTGTACGGAATCTGCCACCGCTTCCACATTTCCTGCAACGACTGTCCGTAGCCGGAATTTTCCCAGGGATTGAAAATCTCCCGGGTGATGTCGTCAATGAGCGTATCGTAAATGATGTGGTCGGCCCCGGCCGGCACCGGCCGCGCATAATAGTCGGGTACTACATTCAGCAGATGAGCCCCGTAGTACACCCGGGCTTTGAACTCGGCTATCTGCACCGGATGCAGCGGCCGCTGCGCGTCCTGATACACGCGGCGCATAGCCTGTCGCAGCATGCCATTGTCGATAAAGCAGGCTATCAGCACCATATCGTCCAGCCGGATGCTGAACGTCATGGTGGTCAGGTCATCATCGTATTCAAATGAAATCTGATCCTGACGAGAATCGGCGGGGAGAATAAAGATGGAAGCCGGCGTAAAATCCTCGAACACGATGGGCACGCGCAACGCCTGGAACGTTTGAAAAAACGCCTGCAGGCGCCGCAGCATCTGCCCGTTTTCCGACAACGGATACTGCGGCTTAATGAGTGGATTCAGCTCGTTGAGCAGTTCGAGCACCAGGATGCCATAGAACATCTTGCCCAGCCACAGAAACAGAGTTTTCTCGTCCAGCTCCCGAAAGGCGGCGGAATCCACCGCCGCGGCCATAGTGGTTTCCAGGGGTTCCACGTAGTGCGTCCGGCACTTCGGGCAACAGGGAATCTGCAGCTGCTCATAAGCCCGTACGCTCTGGTCGAGCAGCTGAATCTGCTGGCCGGCCAGGTCGTAGCGCTGCAGCAGCCACTGATCAAAAACCAGGATTACTTCGGCCGGAGCCGTGGCCGTGCCGCACAAAAAGCAGTGGTCGGCAAAGTGCTTTTCCTCGAAAGGATAGTACAGCGTAAGGTCAGGGGCGGCGGAACCAGGCATAATAAACCACAAAAGCGGCGGGAAAACCACGGCGCAAAAGTACGCGCCCGGCACCTGAACTACTCCACCAGGGCCCGGTTTTCTTAGTTCCTCAGCCGGGCCCCGCGCCGGCTTAACGCACCAAAGCCTCAACCAGTGCTTGGCCGAGGCTTTGGTGCGTTTAAGCGAAGGCTGGATTAACGGGACAGCGCGTTGCCCATTTTGATGAGCAGCTTCCCGAGCCGGGTCAGGGGGCCACTGTAGTCGTCGCTGGTTTCATCGGCTACCTTCACCGTTTCGGCCCCCAGCGTAGCCAGGGTTTCGGCAATATCGTGGGCCGCAGTATCGGGGGTACTGAGCTGCTCATTGAGCAGCTTCAGTTCCTGAATGATCTTGGCCAGGCCGGGGCGCTCCGAAGAACGCAGAACTTCAGCCCACCGGTCAATTTCAGTCAGTCCCCGGCTGTCCGCTTTTTCGGGCAGGCCCGCAGTGAGCAGCTTCAGCGTATCATCGAGCAGAGCCGAGTTTTGCTGATCGGTTACAGCCAACGGAATAGTGGGCGTAACGGGAGTTTGCGGCGTGGGGGCAGTCGAATCCATGAGCACAGGCAAAAAAGCGAAAGAAAGTATTTGCTATACTGCCTTGCCCGCGGAAAAGTTAGCCCAACCGTTCGCCTCCTCCGTACAAATGCCCCGGCCCGTCTGGCCGGGAAATTGTGGTCCGCTTCCTTTGCCTATGCTTCACGTTTTTTTACGCGCTCCTTTTTCCGACCCCGCCCGGCAGACCCAGTTTGCCGCCGTCCGCACGGCCCTGGAGGCCGAGTCGCAGGCCCCCGCAACCCTGCTGATCGGCAACCTGATGTTGTCCGATGACCACCCTTTGGACGCGGTGGTGGTGCGCCCCCACAGCATTACCCTGCTTCTGCTTGAGCCCCGGGGCGGCCGCCTGGCCATCCGCGATTTTGCGCACGCCGCCTGGCAGCTCGACAGTGCCCCCCTGACCGGCGCGGCCGGGGCCGACAATCCTTTCCAGCAGTTCAGCCAGCAGAAAGACGCCCTGAATCAATTCCTGCGGCCCTACTTAGCGGCAGAACAGGCCAACCTAAACTTCATCACCGGGCTGTTGCTCTTTGGTGAACCAGTGGTGTTCGGGCGGGAAATAGAGGAGCGCATGGCGGCCGTGCCCGCGGCCAGCAGCTTTCACCTCCTCGCTGACCCGACGCGCTTCACGCGCCGCCTTGCCCAGCTGGCCACGCCCGAAATTGACCTCCCCGAATCGGATATTGCCCAACTAGCCCGGGAGCTGGAGTCGGCCGACCGGGTGACGGCAACCGCCTCAACCATTGCCTCGTCCCGAACCACGGAGTATGCCGCGGATACAGATCCTGATCCGGAACTGCCCGCAACCGCCGAGGGGCCGGGCTTTCTCAAACACAAGGCTACGCAGCTTTGGCACTGGCTCGGGGCACACGATATAGATGATCTGGATACGGCTCCTTATGGCTACGAGGAAGTAGCCGCCCGGCAGCAGGAAAAGCAGGGTTTAGAGCAGCTGCGCGCCACTATGCAGGCCGAGGTAGGCGCTCAGCTGCGGGCCCTGGAAGCCCGCGAAGCGGAGCGGGAGCATAGTATTGCCCAACTGCGCGAAAGGTTGGCGGAGGCCCCGGCGGTAGCTCCTGAAGCCGCCGCGCTGCAGGCCCGGATTGCCGCCGAGAGTCGCGAAAAAGAAATCCTGGAAGCAGCCATGGCGGCCTCCCGGGCCGAATCGGAGGCCCGCAACCGGGAGCTGGATGCCAAAATTCAGCAGTTAGGACTGCTCATGCAGCAGATGCAGGCCGCCACTGCGCCGCCGGCACCGGCCACTGCTCCGCCGCCGGCTACCGTTGGTATTCCCGGGGCTGACGGGGGAGCCAGCCCTGCTGCCAGCGGCACGCCGGCGGCACCAGTTGTGGCCCCGGCCGCTTTTACGTTGCCGGGAACTACCCCGGGGCAGGCGTATGGCAGGCTATTACGACAGTGGCGCCGGCGCCTGCCCCGGCTGGGAGTCGTCGTGGGGGCAGTGGCAGGACTCGTGGCCCTGATCTGGATTTTCCGCGCTGCTACCGCCGGCCCGCCTAAGCCTTTTGAGCAGAATGGCAGTTGGGGATTTCTGGAGGCCAATGGCGATACCCTGGTACCGGCGCGCTACGCCACCGCCGCCGAATTCCGCGATGGCCGGGCAGTGGTAAGCCGGCAGGGAGCCTATGGCTTCATCAATGAAAAAGGAGCCGAAACCCTGGCTCCTGCCTATGATGCGCTGAATCCTTACGCTGCCGGTTTCGCCCGGGCCCGGATCGGCGACCTCTACACGTTCCTGGATGAGCAGGGCGAGGAGTTCAACCAGTACTACTTCAATGCGCTGGACTTTTCCGAAGGCCGTGCCGCGGTACTGGACCACCGGGGCTGGTTCTACATCAGCGGACCCGCCGCGGAAGCCAGGCCCCCCGTACTTTTTCAGGAGGCCTACTCCTTCCACGACGGTCTGGCCCGGGTGAAACTGGGAGGCGCTTACACCTTTATCAGTCCTGACTACCTCGACGAGCCCGGAACGGACACCAAGCCCTTTGGGCTCTACTCCGATGCCAGCGACTTTAGTGAGGGCCGGGCCCGGGTGGTGCAGCAGGGCCGCACCTTCTACATCGATAAGCAGGGCGAACCACTGGAATAAGCTCCGATCTACGTTAGCCATCCGGTTGGCTCAGGCGTTAATCATCGTCCTTATCCCGCTTCCATTTGCCGTGCTTCTTGTACCGCCCCCAGCCTTTGCCGCGTCCGCGCGGCCCAAACACCCGATCCAACAGATCGGCTTCGTAGCGCGACGTAGCCGGTACGGCACTGGCTGGGGATGCCAGGGTCAGCCCGGCGGCAGTGGTCACGACTGCCGTGGGAGCGCCCAGCAACGTACAGCCCTTACCCTCGGCCAGCTCCGTACGCCGGCCGGTGGCGTCAACCACGAATCCATCGCGGGTGATGGTCCGGCCATTAGGTAGGTGCACATCATGATTCATGGCGCGCTGCTCCCCGTTGCGGATGCGGTACATGGTACCATCACGCCGCTGGAAGCCATCGTTGCCGGGTGAGCGTTGAGCCAGGCTGCTCAGACTGAGCACTAACAGGATCGGGAGCAGAGAAAAGCGAAATAAACCGAACATCTGGGAAAATAAGCAGGCAATATGACAGGCTACGTACGCGCCGGGCTGCAAGTTCTTAGCCACGTTTTTTACCCGACCGGGTTACTTTTCCTTGCCGGCTGGTATGAACGACACCCAAACTCATTTAACCCTTAGCTTTAGTCATGAAAACCTCTTTCAAATCTCTCCTCCTGCTGGCTGCTTTCGGTACTTTCGCGGTTACTTCCTGCTCGGAGAAAACTCAGGACAACGCCGAAGCTACCGCCGAAAGCGCCGCGGCTGATGCTGCTACCACCACGCAGGATGCTGCTGACGCGACTTCAAATGCTGCCGGTGAAGTAAAATCGGACATGGCTCCGGAGGCCGGCGACACGGCGGTAGTAGTAGACCAGCCCGCCGGCAAAATGGTAGAAGAGACCAAATAGCTTGCGGGGACTTCGGTCCAGCTGAAATATTCCAAAAGGCCCGCTCCCATCAGAGCGGGCCTTTTACCTGAAAGCGGCCAGCCCCAAAGTCAGCCCAATGCACATTATTACGTTGATTATCAGGTATTTGATAATCATAAAATCTGTATTTGCGAGTCTTAGGCGGGTTTAAGTTCGTAGCCGACGAACCCATAATGCGTTGCACCTTTCCGACCTATTCTTTCCCCCAACGCCCCAACCGATGAACCGTTTTTTACTCTTCACTCTTTTCAGCCTGCTGGCGTCTACCGCCCAGGCCCAGGATTTACTCACCAAAAAAAACGGGGACGAGGTGCTGGTCAAGGTGCTGGAAATCACTCCTCTGGAAGTGCGCTACAAGCGTACCGACAACCTCGATGGCCCCCTTATTACCGTCCGCCGGTCGGAGGTATTCATGATTCGCTACGCCAACGGCACCAAGGAAGTGCTGGGCCTGTCGCCTGCCCCGGCGTTACCGAACACGCCGCCCCCGGCGGCGCCATCTGGTCCGACCGTACCCGGCGACGAAGAATCAGCCTACAACGATGTTCACCTGGGGGGGCCCCGGCTGGGCTTCACGGTACTGACGGCCGGTGCCGCTACCAAAGCGGAGGAGCGCAACATCAAACCCTTTATAACGCAGTTCGGCTGGCAGTTTGAGACGCGGGTGTTTCGCCTGCCCAACGGTACCGCGGGCCTGGTAGAAATAGTGCCGCTGATCGGTGGGCTGGAGCAGAACAAATTCATTCCCAGCCTGAATGCCCTGATCGGGATTCGTGGCCCCAAAGGATTCGAGTTTGGTCTGGGCCCCAACCTGACGCCGATCAGCGCCAGTATTGCGCTGGCGGTCGGCACCACTTACCGGACCCACGGAGTTAACTTCCCGGTAAATCTGGCGGTGGTGCCCGGCAATGGTGGCGCCCGCATCAGCTTGCTGGTGGGCTTTAACTCGCGGCGCAACTAACGCCATGCGAACCACCGGCCATTTGTATCTCTTTTCCTCGTAGAAATCATGCGTTACCGTTACTTCATTCTGCTCCTCCTCAGTAGCCTGCCGTTCGCCGTTCAGGCGCAGGACGTCATTTTGCGCACCGACGGCGAAGAATTTCCGGCGCGGGTGCTCACCATTCGACCCGAGAAAATCTCCTTCGTCTTACCCGCCAATCCGGCCGATACCCTGTTTCTGAATACTTCCGACGTATTCATGATCCGGTACGCGAATGGCACGAAGGAAATGCTTCATACTTCTACCTATGCGGCGGCGGCGGCAACACCTGCCCCGCTCACTTCGGAACAGGCCCGCACCCAGGGTCAGCGGGATGCCCGTAAGTACTTTAAGGCTCCGGGAGCATTCTGGGGGACGTTTGGTGCCACAGTAGTTTCCTTGCCGATAGGCGGCGCGGGCGGAATTGCGGCGGGAGCCGCTATTGCAGCTACCCGCCCCGCCACCTCCAACCTGATAGTACCGGATCAGGCCCTGCTGCAGAATCCCGCCTATCTGAGCGGTTACCAGCGGCAGGCCCAACGCAAGAAGCTGGGGCAGGCCGCCGCGGGATTTGGCGCAGGCCTGGGCGCTTCCGTCGTAGCAGTAGTGGTGCTTATAGCCATAGCTTTTGGCCAACACTAAAGCCCGTCCAGCACCTTATCCCACCTACTTTCAAGTAGTTAGCATTGGCATAACCAGAAATTAAAAGAACCCTGCCGTTGGGGTTGCGTATCTTCTGAGAAGATAGTCTCACCTCACCCCCTCCCCCCTTACGATGGACCTCAATCAAAACAACGTCGATGACCAATCGGAGCTGCGGGCCCGCGGCAACTGGAACGAAGTGAAAGGCAAAGCCAAGCAGCAATGGGGCAACCTGACCGACGACGACCTGAACTACAGCGAAGGCAAGCAGGACGAGTGGTTTGGACAGTTGCAGCAGAAAACCGGCCACACGGTAGCCGAAATCAAAGACTGGTTTCACCGCAATTTCTAAGCGTTTTGCTCTTCCCAATACAGCCCCGCACCGTCCGTAAGGAGTTGGTGGGGGCTTTTTTGGTTCTACTCAGCTTCTGCGCGTCCGTAACTTGTGGTCATCTCCGAGATGAATCCTTATGACTATTGCCCCTGAAGAATTGCGGTTGTTGGGTGATGCGGCGTTGTTGAAGCAGCCTAAGACGGCTTTTTTCTGCTCGCGGGATTACCCAATCGGTATCGAGCACGGCGCTAATCTGTGGGCCATGGAGCAGCGGGCTAGTGGGCAGTGCGTGATATCGGGCTTTCACTCCCAGCTCGAGCAAAGCATTTTTCGTTACCTGCTGCAAGGAAGCACGCAGCCTATTGTCTACGTTCTGGCCCGGGGTATTCAGCCCAATGTGCGCTCGGAGTACGCGCCGGAAATAAAAGCCGGCCGCCTGCTGTTTGTCACGCTCTTCGAGCCTGATGTTACCATCTCGTCCCAGGAAACGGCCGATATCCGCAATCTGCTGATTACGGATTTAGCCGATCAGTTCTTCATTCCTTTTGCCGGCCCCGACAGCACCCTGGAGCAGCTGCTGCACAGTAATTCGGCCCAGGGCAAACCCGTTTTCACCTTAGACATTCCCGAAAATCAGGCTTTGCTACGCCAGGGCGCGGCGGTGTATCAGCCCAGCAGCCTGCTTGGACGCCACGGGGTTTGATAAGAAAGCAGGCCAGGAAGTAGGGGCACCCATTCGGCCCAGGAGCCGTACGTACCATCTCACCCTATTTTCGGCTTTCCCGCTATGGCATCTCTTTCCTCCGTTCTACCCAGTGCTTCTCCTTCCCGCGGCATCAGGTTACTGGCTCGCTTCGGCTTCGCGGCCAAGGGCGTAGTTTACCTCACCATGGGCATCCTGGCCCTGCTGGCAGCCACCGGCACGCAGGGGGGTAAAACGACCGATAAGCAGCAGGCCGTACAAGCCATTCAGGATCTGCCCCTGGGGCGGTTTCTGCTGGGCCTGATTGCCTTCGGACTCGCGGGTTACGTTATCTGGCGCTTCACCCAGGCCCTGCGCGACACGGAAAGCAAGGGCTCCGGCGCGAAAGGACTAGCCAAACGCCTGGGCTACGCCGGCAGCGGCCTGGTATATGTAGCCCTGGCATTTTATGCCGGCAAAGCGGCTTGGCAGAACACGGCCGTGGCCGGGTCCGGCGGCGGCGGCGACGCCAAGCAGTCGGCGGTGGCTACGCTGCTGGCTCAGCCTTTCGGACAATGGTTGGTAGCTGGTATCGGCCTGGTTATTATCGGCACGGGACTGTACCAGATCTGGCATGCCTACTCGGGTAAGTTTGCCGAGCACGTCAATGCCAGCAGCCTGACGGCGCAACAACAGCAGCTCGTTTTTCGCACGGGCCAGGTGGGTTATACCGCCCGGGGCATCGTTATGGCTCTCGTGGGTTATTTCTTCGTGCAGGCGGCCCGGTCATCCAATGCCCGGCAGGTGAGCGACACGGAGGGGGCTTTCGATTTACTCAGCGCCATGGGCCCCGCCGTGCTGGGCATCGTTGCTGTAGGCCTGATGGCTTACGGACTGTATATGCTGGTACAGGCCAAGTACCCGGTGCTGCACGGCGTCTGAGTCGGTTATGTGTTGCCAGTTGCGTGTTGCCGGTTGCCAGTTGCCAGTTGCCGGTTGCCAGTTGCCAGTTGCGTGTTGCCGGTTGCCAGTTGCCAGTTGCCGGTTGCCGGTTGCCGGTTGCCGGTTATCAGTTGTCGGTTTGTTCAACCACTACCAGACAGCACGAGACTGGCAACTGGCAACCGGCAACTCATAACACGCAACTGGCAACTCATAACACGCAACTCATAATACATAGTCGTTCAGGTACTGGTAGCGTTCGGTTAGCTGGCCGTTACGAGTGATGGTAGCCCGTTCGATGACGGCATCCGCATCGTCGCTGAGCAGGTGAGGAAAAACGTTGTCGAGCAACTGGCGGCCGAAGTCGCGGCTGGCGTTGCGGGGCAGCTCGCAGGGCAGGTTATCCACGGCCATGACCGTAATGTTGGTCGGGCGGGAACAGGCTGGCTCCAGCGCGCCGGTCTGCGGGTTGTAGTCGAACAGCGGATCCTGAATGGTACTGCTGCGCCTGGTGGTCGGAATCGAGCCGTTCACGTCGCAGGTTACGTCGGCAATGGTGTTGATGCGGAAGGTGGGCTGCCGGGTATCGGCTTCGCTGAACAGCAGCGGGGCCGCCGGGTGCCAGTAGGCGCAGGCAATCAGCAGGTCGGTGACGGGCAGAAACTTGTCGAACGTCGACGTATACAGCTGGGGGTGGTGGTGAAAATCCGGCGTATCCCACACCCGCCCATCCCGGCGGGCATTGTAGTCGGAGCTGCGAAGCTGAGCGTACACGGGTTCCTTGAAGCCAAGGTACAGAAAGTCGTACACGCTCACCCGCCGGATACCCATGCGGTCCAGCACTTCCAGGGCTCCCTGCGCCACCCGGCCCGAGCCGGTAACGGCAATCTTGATCGGCGGCAGCGCCCGGACTTTGAAAAACTCCTCCTGCATGTCGTCCATATCCACGCACTGGTAGGCGGGTTTCAACCGGAACAGGTTATGCTTCCGCCCATAGGCCAGCAGCCCGTTGTAGGCTCCCACGATGCCCGCGTAACGCCCGAACGCCACGATGCGCTCTTCGCTGGCGTTGGTGAGCATTTCGTAATCGATCAGCGTGATGTTCTTCTGCAGCACGGCCCGGAGCAACTCGCGGTTGGCCGGCTGCTTTTTCACGGTGTGGGAGAAGAACAGATACGTCTTGTTCGGAATCAGCTGCGCCACCGGCACTTCCTTCACGCCCAGCAGAATGTCGCAATCCGTCACATCAGCCCGCACTTCGATGCCCAGGTCGCGGTACTCCTGGTCGGAGTAGCTGCGCAGGGGGCTCTCCTGGACCGCTACGGTGAGGTTTGGAAACAGGCTTTGGGCTTCCGTACACTTTTTGGGCGTGAGCGGAACGCGCTTATCGGGCGGCGTTTTGCCTTCGCGGATGATACCGAGGGTGAGGGGACGCATAGCTTGGGAATTCGGGTGGGAGGGAATGCGGCCCCAAAGCTGGTTAAATATTCTGGGCTGTCCTGCGGGCGCGGGGCTCCGATCGGCCCTGGTCCCCACCGGCATCCGGCCAGGCCAGCCAGCCGGAATCTACTGGCGGGGCTTTAAGCCTACCGGCAAAAAGCAAAACCTCCGCCCGATAAAAAGGCTTTTCCTCCTGATTTCTCCTTTCTCCGGCTTACTACCGGGTGAGGTTTTCGGCTTACCTTTGTTACAGGTGCGGCTACCCCAGTGGCCGCGTATTCCCGCCACCTCTAGCTTTTCCTTATGTTGCTGAAAACCAAGCCTGCCGACGTGTTCGTGGACCGTCATAACGGACCCGACAGCGGGGCCGTGGCCGAGATGCTGCGCGTCATCGGAGTGGAGTCGATTGACCAGCTCATCGACGAGACCGTGCCGGCCGCTATCCGCTTGAAAAAGCCACTCAACCTGCCTGCTGCCCTGACGGAGCGGGCTTTTTTGGCGAAGTTCAAGCAGATTGCCGGCCAGAACCGCCTGTTCAAAAACTACATCGGCCTGGGCTACCACGACACCCAGATGCCGGCCGTTATTCAGCGCAACATCCTCGAAAATCCGGGCTGGTACACGGCCTACACGCCCTACCAGGCCGAAATTGCCCAGGGACGCCTCGAAGCGCTGATCAATTACCAGACCATGGTTATTGACCTGACCGGCCTCGAAATAGCCAATGCGTCCCTGCTCGACGAAGGCACCGCCGCCGCCGAGACGCTGCACATGTTTCATAGCCTGAGCAAGAAGAAGAACGCCACCCGGTACTTTGTGTCGGAGCTGGTGCTGCCCCAGACCGTGGACGTGCTGCGCACCCGCGCCACCCCGCTGGGCATTGAGCTGGTAGTAGGCGACCACCGCACCGCCGACCTCACCGATGAGGCGCTGTTCGGGGCCATCCTGCAATACCCCGCCGCCGACGGCCAGGTGTTCGACTACACTGACTTCATCCGCCAAGCGCACGATAACGGTCAGTTCGTAACCGTTGCCACCGACCTGCTGGCCCTCACCCTGCTCACCCCGCCCGGCGAAATGGGGGCTGATGCCTGCGTGGGCAACTCCCAGCGCTTCGGCGTACCAATGGGCTACGGTGGTCCGCACGCCGGTTTCCTGGCTACCAAGGATGCGTTCAAGCGCGTTATTCCGGGCCGCATTATCGGCCAGAGCATCGACGCCGCCGGCAACAAGGCCTACCGCATGGCCCTGCAAACCCGCGAGCAGCACATCCGCCGCGAAAAGGCCACGAGCAACATCTGCACCGCCCAGGTTTTGTTGAGCGTGCTGGCCGGCATGTACGCCGTCTACCACGGGCCGCAGCGCATCCGCCAGTTTGCCGCTAACATCCACGCCCTGACCCGGACGCTGGATAAGGCCCTGCACGGCCTGGGCGTAGAGCAAACCAACGCGTTTTATTTCGACACGCTGAATCTGCGCCTCGAAAGCACCGATCTGCAGCAGGCCGTGAAGCGCGAAGCCGAAGCGGCGGGCCTCAACTTCCGCTATTTCGACGCGGTACGCGTGGGTATTTCCCTGCACCAGAACACCGAAATCAGCGACGTAGCCGGTATCGTGGACGTGTTTGCCAAAGTGCTGGGCAAGGAAGTTCAGGGGCTGGTGGAGCTGCCGACGGAGGTGGAAGTGACGTGGCCCGAAAATTTCGTTCGTCAGAGCGACTACCTCACCCACCCGATCTTCAACACCCACCACTCCGAGCACGAGATGCTGCGCTACATGAAGCAGCTCGAAAACAAGGATTTGAGCCTGGTTCACTCCATGATTGCGCTGGGGTCGTGCACCATGAAGCTTAACGCCACGGCGGAGATGATTCCGGTGACCTGGCCCGAAATCGGGGGCTTGCACCCGTTTGCCCCCCGCGAGCAGGCCCAGGGCTACACCGAAATCTTCCACGATCTGGAAAAGTGGCTGTGTGAAGTCACGGGTTTCGACGCCGTGAGTTTGCAGCCGAATTCCGGTGCCCAGGGCGAATACGCCGGCCTGCTGGCCATCAAGGGCTACCACGACGCCCGCGGCGACCAGCACCGTAACGTAGCGCTGATTCCGGCTTCGGCCCACGGCACCAACCCCGCCTCGGCCGTGATGGCCGGCATGACGGTAGTGGTGGTGAAAAGCACCGAGGACGGCAACATCGACGTGGCCGACCTCAAAGCCAAAGCCGGGCAGTACGCCGATAAGCTCAGCTGCCTGATGGTGACCTACCCGAGCACCCACGGGGTGTATGAGGAAACCATCATCGACATCTGCGCCACCATTCACCAGCATGGCGGCCGCGTGTACATGGACGGGGCCAACATGAACGCCCAGGTAGGCCTTACTTCGCCCGCCGCCATCGGGGCTGACGTGTGCCACCTGAACCTGCACAAAACCTTCTGCATTCCGCACGGCGGCGGCGGACCCGGCGTCGGACCCATCGGCGTAGTAGCCGACCTGGCCCCTTACCTGTCCGGCCACGTGCTGATCGATGCGGATGGCCGCACGGCCGGGGCCGTTACATCGGCACCCTGGGGCTCCGCCAGCATTCTGCCCATCTCCTACGCCTACATCAATATGATGGGCGGCGAAGGATTGCAGAATGCCACTAAAATTGCCATCCTGAACGCCAACTACATCAAGGCGCGGCTGGAAGAGCATTTCCCGGTGCTGTATACCGGCTCCAATGGCCGTTGCGCCCACGAGATGATTCTGGATTGCCGCCAGTTCAAGAAATCGGGTATTGAGGTGGAGGACATTGCCAAGCGCCTGATGGATTACGGTTTCCACGCGCCCACCGTGTCCTTCCCCGTAGCCGGTACGCTGATGGTGGAGCCCACCGAATCGGAAAGCAAGGAGGAGCTGGACCGCTTCATTGAGGCCATGATTTCCATCCGGCAGGAAATTGCCGAAGTGGAAGCCGGCCGCGCCGACGCCAAGGATAACCTGCTCAAGCACGCTCCGCACACCGCCGCGGCGGTATTGGTGCACGAGTGGACCCGCCCCTACACCCGCGAGCAGGCGGTCTATCCGACGGAGTACGCCCGCACGTTCAAATTCTGGCCCACCGTGGCCCGCATCGACTCAGCCTACGGCGACCGGAACCTGATCTGCTCCTGCACCCCCATCGAGCAGTACGTGGACGCGGAAGAACAGCTGGTCTCCACCGACAAAGGCCCGTCTTACTAATGTGCCAATGTGGAAAATGTGCTGATGTGAATAATGTGCTGATGTAAATAATGTGCTAATGTGTTAATGTGGGAAATGTGCTGACTTTCGGCTCAGGACCTAAAAGCAAAAAAAGGCTCGTGCATTCTGCACGAGCCTTTTTTATGTATTCCTTATGACGGATTTGGGCCGACCCGCTTCCACATTCTCCACATCAGCACATTCTCCACATCAGCACATTCTCTACATTCTCCACATCAGCACGTTCTACACATTCCCCACATCAGCACATTCTACACATTCTTCACATCAGCACATTAAAAAAAAATCACTTCTGCGGGAAACAGGTGCGGTACATGTAGCCGTTCAGGGTTTTGCCATCCTTCGTTACGCGCGCTTTCACGAAATAGGCATCGACGGTATCCATCACCTGCACTTCCATGCCGGAGCTGACGATGGTGAGCTGGGGCGACTGTTTGGTCATGCCGTCGTAAAGGGTGCACTCCACCACTGTGGTAAAGGACGTGGGGCTTTGATTGGTGCGTTTGCCGGCTGATTCATCTTTAGCGGTACTACAGGAAGTCAGTACGGCCAGAGCGGTTGCGTATAGTAGTCGGTTGTTCATAGAGGAGGTTTGGACGGGGAAGATAGAGGTATTTCAAGGTGGAAGAGAATTCTACTTGAAATTTTTATCTCCCGCTACGGACTCGGTCGCTCATCGGGGAACATTGCCAAGGGCTTGGGCGTTTAGTGAGCAGACCCGGAAATCAGCATTTCCATTCATTCGGACGGGATTTTGTGTTTCTTTGGCCATTCCTCCCACGCTTCTTCTTACTCTATGAAATCCTTCCCCCGCTTATTCACTCGGTCAGCCGCTTTGGCGGCCCTGAGCCTTTCCCTTTTAGTAGGCGTCACCGGTTGTAGCCTCACTTCCCGGGTAGGCGTAACTTCCGATTTTGACCACTCCGTGAACTTCCGGGCTTACAAAACCTGGGCCTGGTATCCGCAGCAGATGGCTGACACGGAAGGTGGGCCGGCTAAAGAGTACGAATCCTTTTTCGACAAGCGCATGCGCACGGCGGTAGAAGCCGAGATGACCAGAAAAGGTCTCACTCAGGTTGACCAGAATCCGGACGTGTTCGTGGCGTATAGTGCCAAGGTCGAAGACAAGCAGCGCGTCAATGGGGGCGCGCCCTTCGGAAACCCCTACTATGGCTACGGTTATGGCTACGGCTACAACCGGGGGATGAACATGGTTTCCGATTACAAGGCGGGCACCGTGATTATTGATTTTGTGGATGCACGTCGCAAGGAGCTGGCGTGGCGGGGTATCGGGCAGGCCCAGATTCAGGACCAGTCTATTTCGGAGCCGGAAGTGTACCGCATTGTTGGCAGCGTACTGGGCACTTACCCGCCCATCGATAATCAGGCCCGCCGTTAACTCAGCATCCGCAGTATTTGCTCCATAAAAAGAGCCCTTCCTTTTCAGGAAGGGCTCTTTTTATGGAGCAAATACTGCGTTAAATCGGCACGTTCACGTGCCGCTCAGCGTGGTAGGAGCTGCGCACCAGCGGGCCGCTTTCTACGTACTTCAGTCCCCGGCGCAAACCCTCTTCACGATAGTGGGCAAACAGGTCCGGATGGATAAACTCGGCAACATCGAGATGGCGCTTGGTGGGCTGCAGATACTGCCCCAGCGTCAGAATATCGAGTCCGCTGGCGACGAGGTCGTCCATGGCCTGGTACATCTCGGCCTGGGTTTCGCCTAGGCCCAACATGATGCCCGACTTGGTCCGTTTCCCGGCATCCTTGGTACGCCGGATTTGCTCCAGACTACGGTCGTACTTAGCCTGCGGACGTACCAGGCGGTAGAGGCTGCCCACGGTTTCAATGTTATGCGAAACCACCTCCTGACCGCCGGAAATCATCGTTTCCAGCGCGGCCCAGTTGGCTTTAACGTCCGGAATCAGCGTTTCGATGGTGGTTCCGGGACTTAGCTGCTTGATGAGAACCACTGTTTCGTGCCAGATGCTGGCACCACGGTCCTTGAGCTCATCCCGGTTGACGGACGTAATTACGGCGTGCTTCACACTCATCAGCTGAATGGCCTCGGCCACGCGGCGGGGCTCATCGGTATCGTACTCGGTGGGGCGGCCGGTGGCCACCGCGCAGAACGAGCAGGACCGCGTGCAGATGTTGCCCAGAATCATAAACGTGGCCGTACCGGCGCCCCAGCACTCACCCATATTGGGGCAGTTGCCGCTCTCGCAGATGGTATGGAGCTTATGCTCATCCACCAGACGGCGGACTTTGGCGTACTCAGGGCCTACGGGCAGCTTCACCCGCAGCCAATCGGGCTTGCGGGGCTTGGCCGGAGCAGTTGGCGGAGTAGCCTGGGGTTGAATTATAGGAAGGGTCAGCAACAGTTCGTCCATGCCGCAAAGGTAGTGAGTGGGAGCCGGTACTGAATGATCAGCACTAGCTGGTAAGACCGGGAGAAGGCAATTTGTTCCCGGCAGGCGGGAACCCGGCCATTAGCTGCCGGCAGCAAGCTCACAACAACCCGTGGGCCGCCTCCGGCCTACCAACTACCGGATATTTTAATTGCGGTTACCCAGGAAAATAGTCAGGTAAACCGACGGGAAAAATTTATTGTTCAACTGCTTATCATCGAGAAGAGCAGTCTTCAGAATAGTCAGCTCTTTGGCGTAGGCCTCCACTACAAACCCGGTTTCCACGCCCGCTACAGCATCCTTGTAGCGACCATATTCAAAGCTGAGCGCCCCGCGCAGGTGAGCCCCAAGTTTGGGCCTGGTGTTGTTGATCCCCGAAAACAGGGGGGCGCGGTCTACGATAAACTCCTGGGCCGGGTGTTTTTGCGGATCGTATTGCTCCGCCCGGATATCCTGGGGCGGCACCGGAACGCCTCTGTTATCGCGGGGAGTGTAGTCGTAGTAGATGTAGTAAGGCATCAAAAGACCTATTGACGGCCCCCCACCCAACCGGGCATTCACCTGCACCCCGGAGTCAGGGGCCTTGCGGAAAATCACCCGCTCCAGCCCTACCGAAGGCCGCAGCACAAACAGATAGTTGGCTTTGGCATTGGTATAAATCCCCCCCGTGTACTGATTAGGCCGCCGCTGTTCTTTGGGATGTTTCACTTCCACCCCTTCCACGCTCCAGAAGCGCAGCCACTTCTCGTCGAGCACCCGTGATGAACGTAGGGCTACGCCCCCCACCAGGCCGCCGCGGGTATTGAAGTTAATCCCGTAGGTGAATTCCTTGCGGTACGAGGGCTCGTCGGTGCCGCTCACGCTCTGGGCCCGGGCCACGGAAACAGTGCTCAGCGTGCCGAGCAGAAAACAGCCGAAGGTAAAGATGTTGCGCACGGACGACAGACGGGCTGAGAAGTGGAGACCAAATGGCTGGGGCAGCTACTGCGCCGCGCCACCTAAAGTACGTAAATATTGCAGGTATAGCCCTGCCCTTATTCCTGGACGATGGACCCTGACACCGCCCGCGGCAACCGGCTGTTTACGCGCGGCGTCCCGGCGGAAACGCTGCTGCATTGCCTGGGTTAGCAGCTTACCGGGTGGGCCCGAACGTTCCGGGCAGCGCTTGGGCTGAACCCTGGATTTGACATCAGGCTTACCGCCCGGGCAGAAACTTACGTCCTTACGTTCTGACCGTTAACCACTCATCCAGCGTAGCCCTTATGCCCCAACTGCCTGCTTCACGTCGCTGAGCCGGATACCCATGTGCGAGGCATCGTAGCGGCATTCGCCATTGTGAATGAGCAGCAGCTGCGGCGATTCGTGCCGGATTCCAAACGTACTGGCTATTTCTGCCGAAATGGGACGAAAGCGCAGCAGGTCCAGGTAATAAATCTTCACGTCGCTCAGGTTAGCGTCGGGCCACTGCCGCTCCAGCTTGCTTTTGGCGGCGGCGCTGATGGAACAGGTGGTACTGTGCTTGAAAATCAGCACTGGTTGCTCATGCGACTCCTGCACGATATCGGTGAGTTGTTCGACTTGGGTCAGGGGTTGCCAGGGGGTACTCATAGGGGAAGGTTATTCGTTCGTGGGGTGTTTCTTCTTCTTACCAGCAGGACGCAAACCAAGGCCAATTGGTTCTTTCACGTAGGCGGCCCCGTTATGGTCGAACTTATAACTATCCCGTTCGTCATTCGGTTGCGAAACAGCGGGGCTGCTGCCCTGGCGCAGCTCTTCCTTCGACACAACTAAATGAGAGTCTTTATACTCCGCCGGGTATTTGCGGGCATCACGCAGGGCGCGGCGGTTAGCGGCCCGCTGCTGTTCCGGGCTTGAATCAGCGGTCTGGGCGAAGACCGGAGCCCCCCCGATAGTAAGCAGCAGCACCAGTAGGAATAAGCGCATATGTAGAGCGGGTTAAAAAACGAGAATACTAGCTGAAGCACGAACCATAGGCTGGAGCAAACTGCCGGCCCGGCTGCTATACGCAGGCGTACCGCAATTGGTGACCAGACCTTTAGAATGGCAGCGTGATACCCAGAAACTTGCGCTGCCCGACCTTGTGCTTCAATCGCCGCCGCTTGTATTTGGGCTTTTTCAGCATTTCGTGCCGGTCGTAGCTATTCCTCATCGGCTTGGCTTCGGTGGCCCCGGCCGCGCTGCGGCCGTCGGCCGACTCATCCGCCGGTTTAGCCGCCCGGCTGGCTTTGCGCACCCTGGGCTGCGGCGGGCCGGTTGGGTTGGGAATCCGGTAGGGATGGCAGGTTACGGACAGCAAACAGCTTAGCAGCAGCAGCCCCAGTACCCGCCGCAGACCCCGAAAAACAAAGACAATCATAAAGCAGCAGGAGTCGGAGCGAAGCGTAGTGGTCAGCCCGCAAGATACATAGCGTTCCGGACTCCGGCATTTTTGGCTGCCGGAGCGCGGGTTCGGTCTAGTAGGCCATCAGCTTCTCTACCCGCTCGCGCAGGCGCTGCTGGGGCAGAAACTGCTTTTCCAGCGGGGGCGCAAACGGAATAGCCGTATCCAGGGACGCCACGCGCTGCACCGGGCCATCGAGGTGCTCAAAGCAGTGCTCGGCAATCCAGGCCGCGATTTCGCCGCCGATACCGCCCGTGAGCGTGTCTTCGTGGAAAAGAATGATGCGCCCGGTTTTGCGCACCGTGGCCCGCACGGCTTCCTCATCCCAGGGCAGCAGGGTGCGCAGGTCGAGAATGTCGCACGAGAGGTTCAGCTCTTCGGCCAGCTGGGTGGCCCAGTGCACGCCCATGCCGTAGGTGATGATGCTCAGCTCGGCACCTTCCCGCACCAGCGCGGCCTGGCCAATGGGCGTGGTGTAATAAGCATCGGGCACCGGTCCGCTGATGCTGCGGTAGAGCATCTTGTGCTCGAAATAAATAACCGGGTTCGGGTCCTCAATGGCGGCATTGAGCAGGCCTTTCGCATCGTGGGGATTCGAGGGAAAAACCACCTTCAGGCCGGGCGTGTGGGTGAACCAGGCTTCGTTGCTCTGCGAGTGAAACGGCCCGGCGGCCGAGCCGGCCCCGGTGGGCATGCGCACCACCACGTCGGCGTTCTGGCCCCAGCGGTAGTGGCTTTTGGCGAGGTTGTTCACGATCTGGTTGAAGCCACAAGTCACAAAGTCGGCAAACTGCATCTCCATCATCACCTTTTTGCCTTTGATGCTCAGCCCCAGCGCCGCCCCCACGATGGCCGACTCGCAGAGCGGCGTGTTGCGCACCCGGTCTTTGCCGAACCGGGCCACGAAGCCTTCCGTCACCTTGAACACCCCGCCGTAATCGGCAATATCCTGGCCCATGAGCACCAGCTCGGGGTACTTTTCCATGCTCTGGCGCAGAGCATCCGAAATGGCATCCACGTAGCGCTTATCAGTTGCCGGTTGCCCGTTACCAGCTGCCAGGGGTAGCGAAGCGTCCGGGGCGAAGGCGCGGTACATGTCGCGCACTTCCTCATCCAGGCTGGCTATCGGCATGGGCACCGCATCGGCTACCTTCAGGCCCTCTTCAATCTCGCGCTTGATGGTTTCGCGGAAGCGCATCCGGGCTTCCTCATCCAGGATGCCTTCGGCCAGCAGCCACTTTTCGTAGTTGTCCACCGGGTCTTTCTGGGCCCACTCCTCAAACAGCTCCTGGGGTACGTATTTGGTACCGCTGGCTTCCTCGTGGCCGCGCATCCGGAACGTGAGGGCTTCGAGCAGCACCGGGCGCGGGTTCTGGCGCATATCCTCGGCCAGGCGGCGCACGGTATCGTACACTTCCAGCACGTTGTTGCCGTCGACCTGCACCGCTTCCATACCGTAGGCCGGGCCTTTATCGATGAAGTACTTAAAGCGAAACTGCTCCTGGCTGGGCGTACTCAGGCCGTAGCCGTTGTTTTCGATGATGAAGATAACCGGCAGCTGCCACACGGCGGCCACGTTGAGGGCCTCGTGAAAGTCGCCTTCGGAAGCCCCGCCGTCGCCGCTGTAGGTTACGGTAATGGCCGGTTTTTTATCGAGTACATCAGCCAGGGCAATACCGTCGGCCACGGCCAGCTGGGGGCCCAGGTGGCTGATCATGCCCACGATGTGGTGCTCGTTGGTGCCGAAGTGGAAGCTCCGGTCGCGGCCCTTGGTGAAGCCGGTGGTTTTGCCCTGCCACTGCGCGAAGAGCCGGTCGAGCGGAATGTTGCGGCCCGTGAACACGCCCAGGTTGCGGTGCAGGGGCAGAATGTACTCGTCCGGATTCAGCGCCAGGGTGCTGCCCACCGAAATAGCTTCCTGCCCGATGCCCGAAAACCACTTGCTCACCTTCCCCTGCCGCAGCAGAATCAGCATTTTTTCCTCAATCAGGCGGGGCTTGAGTAAGCCCTGGTAGAGGTGGAGCAGTACGTCGTTGGCGTAATCCTTGCGGTCGAAGTTCATAAGACGGGTGGGTGGGTGGTAGCGGGGCCAAAAGTACGGGTTTGGACGAGAGGGAAATTATTGGTTTCGCTTCGCGGAAAATCTGGCTGGTCAGCGGCTATCTTCGGGACCAGTTTTAGGCCTTTTCTATTCTTATGATCCGACTTCTATTGGCTGGGGCGCTGTTCCTCGCTTTTGCCCCGACCTGGGCCCAGCAGGGTGATTCCGTGACCCGTAGCCGGGCTCCGCTGTTCGTGACGGCGCTGCCCGACAGCGTCACGCCCTTTCCCCGGGCCACCTCCGTGTATACCGCGGTTGCGCCTGCTTCCGGGCCACTGCCCGTTCTGCTGTATCCCAGCCTTCAGCCGGCTCTTGGCCGGGTGGCCGGCGTACAGGTAACGCCCTTTTCCGGAGCCCCGGGCACCAATATGGCCTTGCGCATTCGGGGGGTAGCCTCCATCCTGGGGACTACGCAGCCGCTGATCCTCCTGGATGGCATGCCGGTGTACACCAGCGGCGCCCCGGGCAGCATTTATCTTCTGAATGGCCGCGCAGCCCAACCCAACTTTACCACTGCCAGAACAATTAGTGTTGATCCGCCCGAGGACACCAACCTGCTGCTGGGCATTGCCCCGGAAGATATCGACTCGGTAGAGATTGTGAAAAGCGCGTTCGGCACGGCACGCTACGGCAGCCTTGGCTCCAACGGCGTAGTACATATCCGGACCCGCCGTGGGGTCGGTGCCCGCCCCGCCCAGATTACCTACAGCGGCTACGGCGGGGTGCAGCACGTAGCCCGGCGCTACGAGCTGCTCGGGGCGCGGGAATACGCGGAGCTGGCCAATGAAGTCAGCGTTAAGCGAGGTCAGGCGCCGATGTATTCGGCTGCCCAGCTGGCGGAGTTTAGTCGTACCGGCGGCACCAACTGGCAGGACGAAGTGCTGCAGACCGCTACTACCCAGAGCCACCACGTAGGGCTGCGGGGCCGCGGGACTCGTACGGCTTACGCGGCCAGCGCGGGGTATCTGCGGCAAAACGGCGTAGTCCTCAACTCTCATTTAGCGCGCTATGCTTTCCGGCTTAATGTTGACCAGCAAATCACTCCGCGGCTGCAGATAAGCGGGCGGGCCGCGCTTACCCGCACCAACCGCCGCCGTCCCGACGAAGACTATCACAACAGCCTCTACGACGCTCTGCGGGCTCTCCCTACCCTACCCGTGCGCGATGCTACCGGGCGCTTCACCCATAGTAGGATAGATTTCTTTGGCCCCTCCTCCTTTCACAACCCCGTTCAGGAGCTACTTGAAAGCTACCACGACCAGCGCACCCAGCAGGCCCTGATGCAACTTACGGCGCACTACCAGCTGGCAACGGGGGTGCGGGCCACGCTGGCGGCCGGGCACGAGCGGAATAAGCTGGAGGCCGAAGGCTATTCCAATGAACAGCTCTTCCCTGCTGACTCCCCCAAAATACGCGCCTACGAAACCAAGGCTACTCACCGGACCACTTTTTTGGCGGCCGGTATCGCGCTGAACCGCGCGTTTGCCGACCATCTGATCACGGCATCGCTGGGGTATGAGCGGCTGGGTATAAAGCTGGCAGAAAACCGGGGGTATTTTTACTCAGCCTCCGCCTTCGGTGCACTTCAGACCGGGTCCGCAACTCCCATCAGTAGTGGTACGGCTATGGGTAGCTACACCTTCCGACAGCGGTACGCCCTCGAAGCCAGCCTGCGTGCGGACCATACCCCATTCCACGCGGCCCGGTGGTTTCCCGGAGCCCAGCTCACGTGGCATCTGGGACAGGAAGCGTGGGCCCCGACTCCGTGGGTGGGCGACGCTCATTTCTGGGTGGGCACAGGGCGCACCAGCAATAGGGGCTTCGCCAAGCCGCAGGCTACCACTAGTGGTGGCCTAAGTGGGTTATATAATCCTGCCGCCTACGAGCGAACCTGGCAGTATGAGGCGGGCGGGCGCTCAGCCTGGCGGGCCGGACGCCTCACGGCTTCGCTGGTAGCGTACCGCCGCCGGAGCTCCGACCTGGAAATGACTACGTATTATTATTCGCCGACCGGTGGTCCCGCACTTACCCCCGTATTTGTGGGCGAAGTGCGCAACCAGGGCGTTGAGGCAACGGTAAGCGCCGGCTGGCACCTCGGGCCGCTGCAGGGCACCACGGCCGTCGCCGCCGCTACCAACGCCAACCTGGTGGAGAAAATCCCGGAAAACACCGGCTTTTACATCGTAGACCGGCAACGGGTGGCCGTTGGAAAGCCGCTGGGCGCCTTCTATGGCTACGAGCAAAACGGCACCTTCCCGGCGGGGCAGCGCGGGGCGGGCCAACGGCGTTATGATGCCTTTGCCCAACCCGGCGGAGGCGAAGTAACCTATCTGGGCAGCAGTGGACTGCCGCGGCATAGCCTGAACGTGGTCCAGACCCTGGCCTGGCGCCGTTGGCACCTCGATCTGCAAGCCGATGGCCTGTTTGGTTACCGGGTGCTCAACTATCAATTGAATTCCCTGGACAACCCGACGGGCACTTACAATGCGACCACGCGGGTGCGCCAGCGCTGGACGCCGGCCAACCCTGACACCGATATTCCGATCGTGGGCTCCGGTGATTTCATATCGAGTCAGCGGGTGCTGGAAAACGGCAATCATCTGCGGCTCACTCAGGGTACGCTGACCATGGATGTGGTGCAGACGCCCCGGGCCCGCGTGAGCGTATGGGCGGGTGGCACCAACCTGCTGCTGCTCACCCGCTACCGGGGCTTTGACCCCAACGTCAGCTCGGCCCAGCTGGAATCGGCGCGGCCGGGGGTAGACTACGGCGCTTATCCTACTGCCCGCACTCTGCTGGTGGGCCTGCGCGCTACGCTGTAACACTCCCGCCGGCAATTCGCCCATCGTCCGAACCCGGCGCGTATTTCGTAGGTTACTACGTTTTAGCGCCTCCCCTACTTGTTCTATGATCAACTTCGAAGAATTCACCCTCGCCAATGGCCTGCGCTGCATCGTGCACGAAGATCGTACCACGCCCATTGCCGTAGTCAACGTGCTGTATAATGTGGGCTCGCGCGACGAAGATCCGGCCCACACCGGCTTTGCCCACCTTTTCGAGCACCTCATGTTCTCCGGCTCGGTCAACATCCCGAACTACGATGAGCCGCTGCAGTACGTGGGCGGCGAAAACAATGCCTTCACCTCCCCCGATATCACCAACTATTACCTCACGCTGCCCGCCAACAACATCGAAACCGGCTTCTGGCTCGAATCGGACCGGATGCTGGGGCTGGCCTTCTCCGAAAACGGCCTCGAAGTGCAGCGCAAGGTGGTGGTGGAGGAGTTCAAGCAGAACTACCTCAACCAGCCCTACGGCGACGTGTGGCTGAAGCTGCGGCCCCTGGCCTACCAGCAGCACCCCTACCAGTGGCCTACTATCGGCAAGGAAGTCAGCCACATCGAAAATGCCGAAATGGCTGATGTGCGGGCCTTTTTTCAAAAGCACTACTCCCCTGCCAACGCTATTCTCGTCGTAGCCGGCGACATAACGGTGGCCGAAGCCCAGCGGCTGGCAGAGAAGTGGTTTGGCCCTATTGCCGGCGGCCAGCTCTATGACCGGCAGTTGCCCGCGGAACCGCGCCAGACCACCCCGCGCCATCTCGACGTGACGGCCGAGGTTCCGGTAGATGCGCTTTACAAAGTGTACCATATGCCTGGCCGGCCCGACGAAACCTATCATGCCGCCGACTTGCTCAGCGACCTGCTGGGCCGGGGCAAATCGTCGCGCCTGTACCAGGCCCTGGTTAAGGAGCAGCAGCTGTTCAGTTCGGTTTCGGCCTCCTGTACCGGGTCCTTCGAGCCTGGCCTGCTGGTAGTTAGTGGCCGGCTCAATGCGGGTATCACTCCGGAGGAAGCCGACGCCGCTGTTGAGCAGGTGATGGCCGGGCTGCGGATGGCTGAAGCTACTCCTACGGAGCTGGAGAAGGTAAAGAATCAGGCCGAGGCCAGCATCGTATTCGGGGAAATCGAGCTCCTGAACCGCGCGATGAATCTGGCATTCAGCAAACTCCTGGGCAATGCTCACCTCGTAAATGAGGAAAGCGCCAGGGTTCAGGCCGTAACGCCGGCCGCGGTACTCGCGGCGGCCCAGGAAGTGCTGCGCCCCGAAAATTGCAGTACGCTGTACTATCGGGCAGCAGTGCCCACTACCGCTCAAAAGCCAGTTGAGCTGGAGGAAGCAGGATAACTGTTGGCCGTCACTCCCCACAACAAGGCCCGCCCGGATATCTATCCGGGCGGGCCTTGTTGTGGGGAGTGACGGAGTACGTCCGGGGCTTACCAGCCGCTGCCACCCGAACCCCAACCATCACCGGCCGGCTTTTTAGCGGGTGCTTTCTTGGGAGTAGTAGTGGTTTTCTTGGCTGGTGCGGCCCCCGAAGATTTCTTGGTGGCAGTAGCCGTTGCTGCCGCCGGGGCTGGCTCGGGCTCCACGGCTACCGGCTCGGGAGCAGGAGCGGGCATAGGCATGGCCGCAGGTACTGCTTCCCGCACGTTGCGCCGCACATAAGGCGTCAGGGGCCGACCCCGATAATCCGTGTTCACGCGGCGGGAAGGAGCCGCCGTAAAGCCGGGCGCAATGGAAAAGCCTTCCGACTGCGGGGCCGGTGCATCGGCCCCGCGACCAACGGCGGCCGGAGCCCCGAAGCCATCATTGGCGGGCGCCGGAGCAGCTTCTACCGGCGCGGCCGCGGGCGCAGGTTGCGTTTTGGCCGCAGGCTTGGCTGGTTTTTTTCTGTTCTGCTGGGCAAAAGCAGCCGGAGCGCTCAACACAGTAACCAACAGCAGGCTTGAAAAAGCAGAACGTAACATAACGAGTGCGCAAAAAAGTGAAGAGGGGGGTGAAAAATTCAAGCCGGAGAACTTGGAGACACAAATCTAGGGCGCTTTGTCCCCGGACAGCAAAAAAATATCGGCCGCACGTACGCAAACAGGCTGCTGCGTAAGCAGCCGGCCATTTACTTTTTTCGCTTGACAGGCCGGGAAACCGGCTTATTCGTGGGGGCAGGAGCCGTCTGGCCGGAAGTGAGCGTCGAGTTGGCCGACGTCGGCTTCGGCACCTTTTTTTTCAGCGGCCGCCCCATGTAGTCGGTAGTGGGCGGGCTGGGCATATTGATGCGCATGCCGGGAGCCAACCGCATATCCGCTTCGTTGCGCCGGCCGGTCCGGTCGTAGCGGGAGTAGGCGCCGGAACGGGCCCGGTTGGGCTTCGCTTTGGAAGTGCGGCGTTGGGCCTGCGCACTATTTTCAACCGGCAAACCGAAGCCCAGTACAAGCAGAAACAAGGAATAGCGGTACCACATGGGTGACAGGATTTAGCAGTTCGCGAAACAACCATCTCCCAGGCATACGCATTACCACCCAAAGCAGATGCCTACCACTGCGGCAGCTCAGCCGTAGCCACCGGGGCTTCCGTGGCCACATGGGCGGCCAGGGCTTTTTTAGCCTTTTTCTTCAGCGGCCGGCCATGATAATCGGTGCTCACGCCGCGGTAAGGTGCCGTGTTCATCCCCGGTGCCAGCATCACCCCGGAGGAGCGCATCATGGGGTCGTCTTCTACTACAGTATCGTCGGCTGGCGCGGCAGCTACAACTTTCTGCGCGGGCTTATTGAGCGGCCGGCCGTTGTAATCGGTGCTCACCCCGCGGTAAGGTGCCGTATTCATTCCCGGCGCTAGCATTACCCCGGAGGAGCGCATGGCCGGATCATCATTCGGCACGGGCGCCGTGGCGGCAGCAGTCGTGGCAACGGCGGGCTCCCTGGCTGGCGTTGCCCACAAGGCATCGTCATCGGCCGAGCTACCCCAATTGGCCGCTGAAGTTGACTTGGGAGCCTCCACGGCTTTTTTCTGCAGGGCTTTGGCCGGGCGGGCTTTCTTGCGGCCCGGACCATCGGCAGCCTGGGAAGTGACGGGGCCGCCAAGTAGGGCAGCAAGCAGGAAGGCGGGAAGCAGGAACCGTTTCATAAGGCAGGAAGGCAAAATGAGGAGAAGAAACGACAGCCGCCCACTGGCAGCTGCAAGGGCACTGAATCAGGTAGGTGGCGCCCCGTGCCCGATCTTGTTGGCCGTTGGCTGAACGGCCTTTTGCAGCAATCGTACCACTATTCAAAAAGAGCCTTTAGAAGCAGTGACCAGTCTTTTTTAAGTGTCGGCGGGTTGCGGCGGGAAGCGTACCTTTGCAGAACTATGCAGGATCAAATCAACCGCCTCCGCGCTGAAATAGCCGATTACGACCTTACGGCTCCCGACCAGCTGGAACAGTTCCGCTTAGCCTTCACGGGCCGGAAGGGCCAGTTGGCGGAGCTTTTCGATCAGCTCAAGACCGTAGCACCCGACCAGCGCCGCACGGTGGGCCAGGAGTTGAACCAGCTTAAGCAGGCGGCGCTGGACCGTTTCGAGCAGCGCCGGCAGGAAGTGGAAGCCGCCAGCCAGAACACCCCGGCCGACCCGGCATTCGATTATACCCTGCCCCCCGTTCCCAACGCCCTGGGCACCCGCCACCCGCTAAGCCTGGTGCGCGAGGAAATGGTGCGCATCTTTGGCCGGATCGGCTTCAATGTGGCCGAAGGGCCCGAAATCGAAGATGACTGGCACAACTTCACAGCCCTTAACTTTCCCGAGAACCACCCGGCCCGCGATATGCAGGACACGTTCTTCGTAGCCCGTGAGGCCGCCACCCCCGCCAGCGACTTCCTGCTGCGCACGCATACCAGCACGGTGCAGGTGCGCGTAATGGAGTCGCAGAAGCCACCTATTCGCAGCATTATGCCGGGCCGCGTGTACCGCAACGAAGCCATTTCGGCCCGGGCCCACATGATGTTCCACCAGATCGAGGGCATTTTCATTGATGAAGGCGTGAGCTTTGCTGACCTGAAGCAGACCGTGTATTATTTCGTGCAGGAAATGTTCGGGGCCGACATCCAGATCCGCTTTCGGCCCTCTTTCTTCCCCTTCACCGAGCCCAGCGCCGAAATCGATATCACCTGCCTGATCTGCAAGGGTAAGGGCTGCAACATCTGCAAGCACTCCGGCTGGGTCGAAATCGGCGGCTGCGGTATGGTTGACCCCAATGTGTTGGAGCAGTCCGGCATCGACCCGGAGGTGTATTCGGGCTACGCCTGGGGGATGGGCATTGAGCGGATCACCATGCTGAAATATCAGATCAAGGATCTGCGGTTGTTCACTGAAAATGACCAGCGGTTTTTACGGCAGTTCGAGGGAGCTTAATCTGCCGGCCCTGGGTTGTTAGTGCCAAGGCCTTGGATCTGCTTCTTGTCTCCTTCTCACCATCCGGCACCTGCTACAATGAGTATTTCACCTAATCTGCGGGCTATGGCAGCAGTGGTCCTGTTGGGTTCTCAATTGGGTTTGGGGGCCTGTGGGTCGGCTACTACCGACAATGACCCGCAGATTCCCCTCGCTTCCTTTAGCCAGCCCATCAACCTAACCAACCAGCAGTATGCGGCCCTGCGGGCCGACAACGGGGCGGCTTACGTAGCGGGCGGAGTACGGGGGCTGATTGTAGTGCGCCAGAATGCGGGCTCTTATCTGGCCTTTGAGCGTAATTGCCCGTACCGCGCCAACGATACCTGTGCCCGCGTCAGCATTGATGCTTCGCTCTTATTCCTTAAGGACCCGTGTTGCGGCTCCCAGTTTGATCTACAAGGCCGGGTACGGGTAGGTCCGGCCGCCCGGGCGCTACGACAGTATAGCACTTCGCTTTCGGGTAGTACCCTGACAATCACGAACTAGCCCGTTGGGACAATATTTTTTTTAGGTGAATACTTGTATGGGCTCGGATTATGCCCTAACATTGCACCCGCAACGACATATAAATGTCGCCATAACCGCTTCCTTAGCTCAGCCGGTTAGAGCATCTGACTGTTAATCAGAGGGTCCCTGGTTCGAGCCCAGGAGGGAGCGCTACGACCAGAACACCCGCCTATTCTTAGGCGGGTGCTCTTGCGTTTATGCCCTTTTAGTTGCGATCAGGGCACATTTGGTTGCGGAACGAGTTTGGACATTCGATAATATCCGGTTAACTTGGAAGGTAAACCAGGGCGGAAACCATGGCGAAAGCCAGGGCGACGCCTGCTACTATCCGGGGACCATGAGGCAGCTGCAGCTATTCAAACGGAAGATAAGTGTCCGCCTGCATCCGCGGCTGGCGGAGGCCGATAAGCAGGGCTACTGCCCGCTGCGGCTCACGGCGCGCTGGCATGGGCAGGAAATCCAGGAGAATACCGGGGAGCGGGTGCTGCCGCAGCGGCTGGATAAGAACGGGCAGGTAGAAGTGCTGTGGAACGCCGACCTGGGCCGGGCACTGCGCGGCCACGATGACTTTGTGGCCATCAACGGCCGGCTGAGCGACTGGGAGCGGGATATTCTGGGGGCTTTCGGCCGGCTTTTCGACGCGGCCCCGTTTCAGAAAGTAGAAAAGGCGGCGCTGCTGGCCGAGCTGTTCCCGGAAGAGAGAGCTAAAGCGGTGGCGGCGTTGCCGCAGAAGGAGGACGACAGCCGCACGTTCCGGCAGGTGCTGGAGCAATGGAAGGAGCAGAACCGCAACCTGGGTAAGGACTCGCTACGCAAGTACGACCAGCTGGCGACGATGATGGAAAGCTGGCAGCCGGACCTGCGCCCGGAGCAGGTGACGCAGAAGGTGGCCAGGGAATACCAGCAGCACCTGCTGGATCTGCAGAAGTCGGACGCGACCATCAAGGTGCATTTCACCGGCCTGCGCAAGTGCTTTGAGCAGCTGAGCCTGAAGGCGGACATGCCCTGGCTGCAGTACTCGGCCAAGAACGCACCACAACTGGACCTGGAGATTGAAGAGGTGCGGCGGCTTATCGGGTGGCGGCCTACGGAAGAGCATCTGGCCGAAGAGCGGGACCGATGGCTGTTTCAACTGTTCAGCGGGCGGCGGTATGAGGACCTGGAGAAGTTCGATAAGCGCGAGCGAATATCCCTGCCCTTGGCTGATGGCAGCTCGGTGCCCGCGCTGCTGCACGCGCAGGGCAAGACGGGCAACGACGCGGCGGTGCCCTTGCCCCCTATTGCTGTAAAGATTGGGGAGCGGTGGGGCTGGCAGTTCCCGGCCCGCACGTGGCAGCAGCGCGGCGAATGGATTAAGGAGGTGGCCCAGCAGGCGGGCCTGACGCGGGAGTGGGACGACCGGCTGATTACGGGCGGTAAGGTGGTCCACAACTGGCGGCCGATTCATCAGGTCATCGGGACGCACACGGCGCGGCACACGGCCGGCACGCTGCTCAAGCAGGCTGGCAACGGCAACAAGGCGCTGGCCAAGCTGGTGCTGGGGCACGCCGACGAGGACGTGACGGACCGGTACGCCAAGGACAAGGCCCGGCTGCTGGCTCCGGCGGTACTGGAGGCCTGGCGGAATATTCTGGGCGAGTGGTACGACAAGGAGCCGGTGCGGTAGCATGAAATCAACATCTTTACCCCGTTTATTTCATGAGAAAACTGTCATGATTTCCGACTATGCTGGGATTAGGTCTGCGAGTCAAATGCCTATCACACTGTAGCCGGGCAAGGAAACCAAAGCTGAAAGACGCTGCCTGCCCCTTCCGCGGATTGCACCTGAATGCTGCCTTGGTGCAGTTGCATGATTTGCTTGGCCAAGCTCAGCCCAATACCGGAGCCACTTGGACGGGTGGTGAAAAAAGGGACGAAAATGCTGTCCAATAAATCGGCAGGAATGCCGCTCCCGTTGTCTTTTACCTCAACGACCACTCGCTGCTGCCCATCGAGCCAGGCCAGCAAGTTAATCTGTGGGTCGGGAGTTTGGCCGACGGCCTGCGCGGCGTTGAGCACCAAATTGATAAGCACCTGCTCCAGCAGGTGGCCATCGGCTTGCAACGTGAGGTGAGTGGGGCGCACGCTGATAACGACTTCAATGCCTTGGGCGGTCAGCTGTTCGGCCAGCAGCTGATGGGTCGTCTGGAGCAATTCCTGCACGTAGAGAGTCGTGCGTTGCGGCGGGGCCAGCGTGCTGAAGTTGCGGTACACCTGGGCGAAGCGCAGCAATCCTTCGCTGCGCTGCTGAATGATGCGAATGCCGGTGCCTACATCGTCGAGCAACCCGGCGGCCGAACCCTGCTGCTGGGCCGCCCGCACGTGGCGGCCCAGCGAATCGGCCAGGGAGGCAATGGGCGTAACCGAGTTCATGATTTCGTGCGTCATCACCCGCAGCAGCTGCTGCCAGGCGGCGGTTTCGGTGTCGGTCAGGGCTTGGCTGACATTTTTGAAGGCCAGCAGGGTAGACGCTTCGCCCCGCGTTTTAAACTGCGTGACGGACAATAGGAGTTGTACCGCGTGGGAGCCCACGGTCAGTTTCACCACCGCGGGCTGGCCGGGCACGGCCCGGCGAATGGCCTCGTACAGGACCGGCTGCCGGTGTTGCAGCGCCTGAATATTTTTTAGGTAGGGCAGTTGAAGCGTGTCTTTGAAGGCCTCATTGACCCAGACTACGGTGCCCGCGGCATCGTAGGAGACGATGCCGGTATCCAGGAGGGCCAGGATGGTTTGCAGGTACTGAAACTGCTCCTCCTTCTCAAACCGCAACTCGCGGAACGTGGCATTGACTTGGTTAAACGCCGCGTGCAGCCGCCGCAGCGATGCCGGAGCCATCTGCTCCGAGTATTGCCGGGAAAAGTCGCGGTATTTCAGGGCCAGTGTAAAGTCGAGCAGGGCCTGCTGACCGCGCGTCAGGTAGCGAGCCAGGGCCACGACCAGGGCCAGCAATACTCCCAGCGCCACCAGGGCCAACCCGTAGGCGTGGTGAAACGCGGCGTACCCGCCCCCAGCCAGCGCGGCCAGCAGCAGTACCAGCCGCCCCAATAAGCCGATATCCAGGCGGTTAAATACCATGCTTATCGAGGCGACGATAGAGGGCCGTACGGGTGAGGCCCAGCTCCTTGGCAGCTTTCGTCAGGTTGCCTTGGTGGCGCTCGATGGCGCGCAGGATGGTGTTTTTTTCTACTTCCAACAACGGAATTCCATTTTCTGCCGATGCCAAACCAACTGCCGCCTTGTCGGCAGATGCGGGGTTAGGAAAGTGAAAGTCCTCGGGCCGCAGCACCGGGCCGGTTCCCAGAATAATCGCCCGCTCCACGGCGTGTTGCAGCTCGCGCACGTTGCCCGGCCAGCCGTATTGCCGGAGTTTGTGCACGGCGGCGGGGGTAAGTTCCGGGGCTAGTTTCTGGTTGCGGGCGGCATACACCTGCGCGAAGTGCTGGGCCAGCAGCTGCACGTCGTTGTCCCGTTCGCGCAGGGGCGGCAGCGTGATTTCTACCGTGTTGAGGCGGTACATCAGGTCCTGGCGGAAAGCCCCGCGGGCGACCAGCGCGTGCAGCGGCGCGTTGGTCGCCGACAGCAGCCGAATGTCCACGGGCACGGGCACGTTGCTTCCCACCGGCACGACCTGGCGGTTTTGCAGGGCCGTCAGCAGCTTGGCTTGCTGCGGTAGGGGAATATTGCCAATCTCGTCCAAAAACAGGGTGCCCCCGGTGGCCGCTTCAAACCGGCCCACGCGGCTGGCCTGGGCATCAGTGAATGCGCCTTTGGTGTGCCCAAACAACTCGCTTTCAAATAAGCCCGTGCTGAGCGCGGCTACGTCGGCCGTGATGAAGGGCCGGGCGGCGCGGCGTGACTGCTCGTGCAGGGACCGGGCGACCAATTCTTTGCCGGTGCCGTTCTCTCCCAGCAGCAGCACGTTGGCATCGGTCGGGGCCACCTTTTCGATGATGGCCCGCACTTCCTGCATGGCGGCCGATTGCCCCAGCAGGGCCGTAGCAGCGGCCGACGCGGGTAAGGTTTTCGGGCCGGGACCCCCACTTTTGCCGCGGGGTTTGGCTTGCAAGGCGGCGGCGAGCGTTTGCAGCAGCTGCTCGTTGTGCCAGGGCTTGAGCAGGAAATCCGTGGCGCCGGCCTTGAGCGAGCGCACAGCGGTGCGCACGTCGCCGTAGGCCGTCATCAGGATAACCGCCGCGGTGGGGTCGTACTCCAGGATGCGGCCGAGCCAATAGAAGCCCTCGTTGCCGGTGGCCTGGCCGGCGCGGTAGTTCATGTCGAGCAGGATGGCGTCGAAATGTTGCTGACGGAGCAAGGAGAGCAGGTTTTCCGGGTTTTTCTCAGTGACGACTTCCCGCACCTCGGTCTTAAGCAGCAGCTTGATGGCGAACAGCACGTCGCTTTCGTCATCTACTACCAGTACGCGCGCTTGCTTGGAAATCATGGAAAAGGCTGGATGAAACGTAAAAGTCGGGGTTATCTGTCACCCGTAACAACCCAGGCCCCAGGCTAGGCCACTTAGTTCTCCGCTTTGTATTCTTTTCTAATCCAGCGAATGGCTCGCGGCACTACGTCTACTGGCCTGAGTGACTCGTCGGGGACTAGTGAGTGGCCATACCGTACCAGGCGGCGGTCAGCGAATACTGCGGTTGTCAGCAAGATGACGGACCCATCGGACAAATAAAAGCGGCTTCTGCTGGTAGATACCCCGCACGTGCCCGCTCCAAAGCTTCGGGTGTGCTTTCTGGCTTTAAAGGAGACCGCAATGGCCTCGCCCGAACTGGCCGTTAGCGTATCGGTCAGCACGGCCACTACTGGGTTGGCAGACTTCAGCGTATAATAATTGGCTGTTTCTGCCTGTATGTCGCCGTCCGAAAATGCCTTGCCTTTTTCGTATCGCCACGCGGTTTTGGTGTTATTCGCGTCAATACAATAGCCGAGCGTATCTTCTCCCAAAATCGGCCCTGCCCCCACGAGCATCGGCCACAGATTCCCTCCCATATTCCCTCTCAAATCCACAATCCAGCCTTTTAACTCTGGCTTATCCCGCGCCTTGATGTGGGCTTGCACTTGGGTTATGTACTTGTCCAACTTTTGCTGACTGCCGACAACCCACGGAATTCTGATGTAGCCGATGTCTTCAGGAACCGGCTCGTCGGGGTATAGCGGGGGCTGCTTGGCAGGGGTCATTTCAAGGCCTTTCACCGGGCGGGCACAATAAAACTGTGTGTGCTTATCGCCTAGGGCCACGATGGCAAATTCAACCGCTGGATAGGCCTGCTCAATTGTTTTGGCGCCGCTTGCTTGCGCTAGCAGGTTCTGCTTGAAAACTACCCAGTTTACGGTCGCCCGATTAATGAAATTGGCTTGCATAATACGGACTACCTCCTCCAAATATTCCCGCACCGCAGGCGAGGGGGGCTTACGTTCTGCACTATCTGCACTACAAGAGGCAAAGACGAAGAATAAAATGCAGAGCTTGACCCTCATGTTTGCGTGGCATAGTAAAACAACCCCCAATATGCAAAGCTCATTCTAGAAAAACACTGCATTTTACCAGCGAGACGATGGTAGCCGAAATCCACCCCTTTTCCCAGATTTGGGTATTGTTAAACAGATAGGGCAAAACCTTTGAGTTGGAGGTTTTGGCTCGACACCTAGCCCTGGCAGACCCTTGGCAGCCCCCTTTCAGCCCTTAACGTGCTCTATTTTCCGTTTTCTGAGAGGAACTCATAAATCGTGCAGGCTTCAAAAAATACTGGCTTTCAGTCGGCCAAGCCGTTTTCTACCCGTCAATCGATTTGAACTGTATCAGAACCGAACGGTCCACTGTATCAAAACCGGACGTTTGGCGGCAGCTGGCGACCAGGATTCAAAAGTATTATTCTGATTAGCAATAGCTTGTGAGTAAGGCATCGTTCTTGGCACCTCCGGTCAATAGTTTTTTGCTACTGTTTCCTGCGCCGAACCGAATGGATGTCCTGATACCGAAGAAAAAAAGGTCGTTTGTTGCCCGCTGGTGGTGGCTGGGGGTGCTAGTACTGGCCGGGACGGGCGCGGCCGGCATTTACTGGCCCCGGCCAGGCCAGCGGCTGCAAGTCGCGGCCAGTCGTCTGACCATCAGCCCTGTCACGCGGGGTAATTTTCAGGAATTCACGGCCATTGACGGGGTGGTGCAGCCGCTGCGCACCGTGTACCTGGACGCGGCAGAAGCCGGCACGGTGCAAGAAGTTTTGGTTGAAGAAGGCGCGACCCTGACGGCGGGCCAGCCCCTGCTCCGGCTGGCCAACCCCGACCTGCAACTGGAAATGGTAAACCGCGAAACGGCCGTCTATGACCTGATGAACAACCTGCGCAATACCCGCAACCAGCTGCTGCAAAACCGCATCCTGCGCCAGAACCAGCTGGCGGACATCGACTTTCAGTTGGCCGAGGCCCGGCGGGTGTTCGACACCAACCAGGTGCTGTACGACCAGCAGGTGATTGCGCGGCAGGATTACCTGCAAAGCCAGAACGCCTACCACTACCAGTTGCGCCGACAGCAGCTCACGCAGCAGACCCTGCGCCAGGATTCGGTGGCCATGCAGCAGCAGCTGGGTACCATGCAGGAATCGGTGCAACGCATGACCAGCAACCTGGCCCTGATGCGGCGCAAGCTGGACGACCTGCTGCTCCGGGCCCCGGTGGGCGGGCGGCTTAGCTCGCTGGCGGCGGAAGTGGGCGAGGCCAAAACGCGGGGCCAGCGCCTGGGGCAGATTGACGCGCTGGCGGGCGTGAAACTACACGCCGCGGTGGACGAGTTTTACATTGCCCGCATCGGAACCGGTCAGGTGGGCGAAGTGGTGGTGGATGGCCAGGCGTATGCCTTGCGCGTGACCAAAATCTTCGCTCAAGTGGCCAAAGGCCTGCAAATCGACCTGGCCTTTACCGGCACCCCGCCAGCGGGCCTGCGGCGGGGCCAGACCTTGCCCATCCGACTGGCGATGAGTGCGAAAGCCCCGGCGGTGCTGCTGCCCAAAGGTGGCTTTTACCAACAAACCGTGGGCAACTGGGCGTTCAAGCTGGCGGCCGACGGCACCCGGGCCCAACGGGTGGCCATCCGGCTAGGGCGGCAGAATCCCGACTACTACGAAGTGCTGGCGGGCCTGCAACCCGGCGACCGGGTTGTAACCTCCAGCTACGAAGGCTACGCCGACCAGCAGGAACTGGTGCTGGACAACCGCCAGCCATAGGATTTTCAATAACTACTTGGTCCGATAAGACTAATGCTCATGATTAAGACTGAAAATCTGGAAAAGGTGTACCGCACCGAGGAGGTGCAAACCAAGGCGCTGAACCACGTCTCTCTGACGGTGGAGCAGGGGGAGTTTGTGGCCATCATGGGCCCCTCGGGCTGCGGCAAATCGACGCTGCTCAACCTGCTGGGCCTGCTCGACGAGCCCGACGGCGGCAGCCTGCAACTGCTGGGCACCGAGACCAGCCGCTACTCCGAGCGGCAGCGGGCCGAGCTGCGCAAGCGGAGCCTGGGCTTCGTGTTTCAGAGCTTCAACCTGATTGACGAGCTGACGGTGTTTGAGAACGTGGAGCTGCCCCTGCGCTACCTCGGCGTGGGGGCCGCCGAGCGGCGGCAGCGGGTGGAACAGGTGTTGGAGAAAATGCAGCTGCTGCACCGGCGCAACCACTTTCCGCTGCAACTCTCGGGTGGGCAGCAGCAGCGCGTGGCCGTGGCCCGCGCCGTGGTGAACGCCCCGCCGCTGCTGCTGGCCGACGAGCCCACCGGCAACCTCGACTCGGCCAGTGGCCACGACGTGCTGGGGCTGCTGACTGAATTGAACGAGGCGGGTACCACCGTGCTCATGGTCACGCATTCCGAGCACGACGCCCGGTACGCCCGGCGCGTCATCCGCCTGCTCGACGGGCAGGTGGTGCTGGAAAACAGCCGCAGCCAATTCTGAACGCTTTCCTCCTCCTTCGGCCATGCTTCCCTACCCCTTGCTGCTCATCTACCGCAACTTCAAGCGGTTCAAAAGCACGTTCTTTATCAACCTGATTGGCCTCTCGACCGGCCTGGCCTGCGCGCTGCTTATCTACTTGTGGATAAGCGACGAGCGCAGCTTCGACCGCTACCACGCTTTGGACGGCCGGCTGTATCAGGTGCTGGAAAACCGCCGCACGGCCGCCGGCATCGAGACCCAAACCGGTACCGTGCCGCTGCTGGCCGAGGCCCTGCGGCGGGAAATGCCGGAGATTGAATTCGTGGCCACCACCACGCCGGTCCCGTTCTTCCCCGCGTTCACGCTGGCGGCGGGCGGACAGCACCTCACCGCCGTCGCCAAATACGCGGACCCGGCCTTCTTCCAACTGTTTTCCTACCCCCTGCTGGTGGGCACCCCCGCCACGGTGCTGCGGGATAAACACGCCATTGTGCTCTCCGAAGCCCTGGCCATCAAGCTCTTCCAGACGCCGCAGAACAGCCTGGGCAAAGCCGTGGAATGGCAAATGGCCGACCGAAAACAGACCTGCCTGGTGGCGGGGGTGTTTGCCGGGGTGCCCCGCAACTCGTCCGAGCAATTTGACTGTGTGCTGCCGTTTGCCTCGTTCAAGGACCAGATGCAGATGAGCGAAACCATCAAGTGGGACGACGACGGCCCCTTCAACACCTACCTGGCCTTGAAGAAGGGCGCCGACCCCGCGCAGTTTCAAGCCAAGCTGGCAGGTTTGTTGAAAACCAAGAGCGCGCAGGCCCAGGCCCGGGGGCGCACGCTGTTTGTGCGGCCATTCTCGGCGGGGTACCTGCACGGCACCTACGAAAACGGCGTCGCCACCGGGGGGCGCATTGCCTACGTGCGGCTGTTCGCCCTGATTGCCGGGCTCATTCTGGTGATTGCCAGCATCAATTTCATGAACCTGTTCACCGCCAAGGCCTCGCGGCGGGTAAAGGAAGTGGGCATTCGCAAGGCCCTGGGGGCGAGCCGCGCCGCGCTGGTGGGGCAGTACCTGACCGAGTCCGTGGTGATGGCCTTGCTGGCCCTGGTCGTGGCCGTGGGGCTGGTACAGCTCGTGCTCCCGCAGTTCAGCGAGCTGACGGGCAAGCCGCTGGCCTTGCGCTGGGAGCCGCAGCTGGTGGGGGCCAGCCTGGCCCTGGCGCTGGGTACGGGGCTGCTGGCGGGCAGTTACCCCGCGTTCTACCTGTCGGGTTTCCAGCCGGCGGCCGTACTGAAAGGCAAGCTGCCGACTAGGGCCGGCGACGTGTGGACGCGGCAGGGCCTGGTCGTGCTGCAATTCACGCTCTCGGTGCTGTTCATCGTGGCCGTGGTGGTCGTCAACGCGCAGCTGGCGTTTGTGCAGCGCCAACCGCTGGGCTACGATAAGGCCCACGTGATTCGCTTTGATACGGGCGGCAAGGCGGCGCGCCAGCAGGCGGCCTTTCTGAGCGAGGTAAAGAAATTGCCCGGCGTCGTGCAGGCGTCCAGCGTCCTGGGCGGCTTCCTGGGGGGGCGCTACGTCGCCGAGATGAGCTGGCGGGGCAAGCGCCTGCCCGTAGCGACGATGCTGGTCAACTACGGCCTGGTGGAAACGATGGGCATGCACTTAGTAGCAGGCCGCAGCTTTGCGCCGCAATTCCGCGCCGACAGCGCCGCCATCCTCGTCAACCAGGCCCTGGTGGCCGGCCTGGGGATGCCGGACCCCGTGGGCCAACGGCTCGACGGGGCCCGCATCGTAGGCGTGGTCCGCGACTTCCACTACGAGTCCCTGCACGAAAAAATCAAACCCTTGCTCCTCAAGCTCGACCCCCAGATTAACACGGTGCTAGTGAAGCTCCAGCCCAACGCGGAGCAGGCCACGATTGCGCGGCTTCAGCACCTGTACGCCGCCTACAACCCCGGCTTTACGCTCGACTACACGTTTCTGGATACCGACTACCAGGCCCAGTACGTGGCCGAGCGGCGGGTCGCCGTACTCGCCCGCTACTTCGCCGGACTGGCCATTCTCATTTCCGGCCTGGGCCTGCTAGGGTTAGCCGCCTTCACCGCCGAGCGGCGGCGTAAGGAAATCGGCATCCGCAAGGCCCTGGGCGCGAGCGAGCTGGGTATCGTCTGGTTGTTGACCAGCAGCCTGACCTGGCTGGTTGTCGTGGCCATCGTACTGGCGCTGCCTCTGAGCTACCTGCTACTGCAGCGGTGGTTGGAAGGCTTTGCCTACCACGTGGCGTGGCAGTGGTGGTACTTCGCAGCCGCCGGAATGGGGGCCCTACTCATTGCCTGGCTCACGGTAGGCGTGCAGGCCTGGCGAGCCGCCCGCCGCAATCCCGTGCTGAGCCTGCGGGCAGAATAGGGGTGTGGCTAGCCTCCGGGCGGCTGATAAGGTGGGAGGCGAGCGTCACTATCGCAGCAATCGGAGGCACGGTACAAGGCAGTCTAATCCTTGTTGACCTTCCGCGACAACCGCAAGACCAACGATGCCGGAAGTGGAAAGCATCACTACCGAGAATTGGCAACCCCTGCGCAATCTGGGAAGCGCAGCTTCGGGAATTTTCCTAGCGATGTTTTCTGTCCCTGGTACAGTGCCTGGCTATCACGGCGGCCAGGCTGCGAGGTGCCTACAGACTGCCTCCAAAGTGCCTTCAGCGCCTGTTGAGCGCGGCGGCTACTTCGGCTTCCGGGAGGCTGGTGTACGCGCAGAACTCGGCTACGGAAACGTAGGCGCGGGCGGGCTTGCGCAGCTGGGTGCGGATGCGCTGTAACAGGCGCTTGCCGGCGGTGAAGGCAGCTTCGCCTGGTGCCGCCGCTGTAGCTGCCCGGCCCGCGATTACGAACGACTGAGCAGCACGTTGCAGCAACTTTACTTTGTTGTCTTCGCCTGCGTTACGCTTGCCCGTCACGCCAATAATGCATAAAAGGCGCTAGGCGTTGCCAAAGTGCTGCTGCCATTCCTCTTCCAGCCGGGGGCTGCTCAGCTGCGGGTCTACCAGGCCGAAGGCACCCACGCACCAGCTGCCACATAAGGTCGCGTATTGCAGGCATTTTTGCAGGGGCTCCTGGCGCAGAAAGCCGAAAAGAAACCCTGCAAAGAAGTTGTCGCCGGCCCCGTTGCTGTCGACCACGGCGGGCGCGGGCACGGCGGCCTGCTCCAGCCACTGGCCCGCGGTGGTGAGCAGGGTGGCTCCTGCCGCGCCGTGGGTACACACCACCAGCCGCTTGCCCGCCGCCCGCAGCTGCTCCATTACCGGCCGGTAATCGGGCAGGTTATCGGAGCTGAGGTGGATGTACTGGGCGGCCTCGATGAAGGGCTGGTGGTAGGGGTTGTGGCCGTCGTAGTCGTGCAGGTCGGTCCAGATGGGGTGCGGGTAGTCGCGGAGCAGCGGAATCAGCGGCTGGCAGTAGCTGATGATGTTCAGCACCACGCACGCACTGGCGCGGATGAGGCCTGCCACCTGGGCGTGGTCGAAGGCCAACGTGGGCGAGGCCTGGGTGATAAAGAGAGAAATGCGCCGGCCCTGGGCATCCATCAGGTTGATATGGCGCTCGGTGCCGGCGGGGTCCAGCACGTAGTGGGCGTCCACGCCCTGGGCGCGCAAATCGGCCACGATGTGGCGGCCGTAGGCATCGTCGCCCACGGCCGAGTACAGGGTGACGGGCAGCCCCAGCTTTGTCAGGGCCAGGGCCTTGCCCGCGCCGGTTGAGCCGGTGCCTTCGTGGAAAGGCGCCCGGTGAATGGTCTGCGGCTGCGGAGCCGGCAGCTCGGGCAGGGTCACGATGTGGTCGAAGGTGGTACCTCCCAGGATGAGCGTGCGCAACACAGGACGGGGCGAAAAATTAGTGAAAAAACAGGAGCGTGTGGGCGGCCCGACTCAGCGCAGCTCCCACACCAGGGCGGTGAAGGCGGGTACGGTGGCTGTTTGCAGGTTTGGCACCACAGCTTCCGTGAGCACGTCCCGGGCGGCGGTGTAGCCGCGCAGGCGCTCGGCAAAGCGGTTCAGCGGCACTGTTTTCGCGACCGGGTTGCAGTTCATCATCACCAGTACGGTGTGGCCCTGGGTATCGTGGCGGAAGTAGGTGTACACGCCATCTTCGGGCACGAAGTGGGTGAGCTGACCGGTGTGCAGCACCGGGTGGGTTTTGCGGTAGGTGGCCAGCTTGCGCACGTACGTGTGCATGTCGTGCTGGGCCGGGGTGCGGCCGGCGGCCGTGAAGGCGTTTTTCGGGTCGGTGGGCCAGCCGCCGGGGAAGTCTTCCCGCAGCAGCCCGTCGGGGCGGCTGAAGTTCTTCATCAGCACCTCGGTGCCGTAGTAGAGCTGCGGAATGCCGCGCTCGGTCAGCAGCCAGGCCAGGGCCATTTTCTGCTTGTTCACGTCCTCCCCCAGCACCGAGAATATCCGGTCCACGTCGTGGTTGTCGAGGAAAATGACGTTGCGGCTGGCATCCTCGTACATCCAGTCGCCCTGCACGGCGTAGTAGAGCCTGGACACGCCCTCGTCAAAACCGGCGGGCTTGGTCAGGCTTTCGACCAGGGTCATGCGCAGCATGAAGTCGAGGGCGCCGGGCAGGTTACTCTTGAAGCCGTTGATGGGCGGAAACACGTTGCGGGTCCAGAACGCCTGCTGGGCCACGCCTTCGCCTTGCTGCATCCAGGTTTCGCCAAACATGCCCAGCTGCGGATACTCCTCCAGGATGGCCTTCCCCCAGTTCATCAGAAACGTGGGGTCGGAGTACGTGTACGTGTCCACGCGGTAGCCGTCGACGCCGGTGTACTCCACCCACCACAGAAAATTCTGGATGAGGTAGGTGGCCACCAATGGGTTTTCCTGGGCCGGGTCGGGCATAGTGGTGTCGAACCAGGTGGTGCTGAACAGCTGGCGGTCGAGCACCGCCACGTGCGGGTCGTTTACCGTGCCGTTGCGGTAGTTGCCCCGCGTGAAGGTGGGCCACTGGTGAAACCAGTCCTTAGCGGGCTGGTCGAGCCAGAGGTAGTTGAAGCTGCCAATGTGGTTGAGCACCACGTCGTGAATCACCTTCAGGCCCTGCTCGTGGGCATGCTGCACGAAGCGTACGTAGTCCTCATTGCTGCCGTAGTGCGGGTCCACGGCGTAGTAATCGGTGAGAGCGTAGCCGTGGTAGCCTGCTTTGGGCATGTTGTTGTCGACCACCGGGGTGGGCCAGATGGCCGTCACGCCCAGCTCTTTCAGGTAGTCGAAGTGCTGCTCGATGCCCTTCAGGTCGCCGCCGTGGCGGGCATACATGGAGTCGCGGGCAACGGTACGCGCCCGGTTGCCTTTCACCACGTCGTTGGTCGGGTCGCCGTTGGCAAACCGGTCGGGCATGAGCAGGTAAATGAAGTCGGCGCTGCTGATGCCCTGCACTTTGCTCTTGTCGCCGGGCGTGGTGCGGGCCCGCAGCTCGTAGGCGTAGGTGGTTTTCCGCTTGCCCTGGAATTCGAGCTGTAGCTTGCCCGGCTGGGCGCTGGGGCTGATGGTGAGGTTGACCACCAGGTAGTTGGGACTTTCCAGCCGTTGAAAGCTGTCCAGCGTGACGCCGGGGTAGCTGGCAAGGGCTACTTCGCTGGTGGTCAGGCCCGGCCCATGCACCAGCAGCTGCAGCTTCGGGTTTTTCATGCCCACCCACCAGAAGGTTGGGTCAATGCGGCTGATGGGTGGAGTGCCGGGGCCAGCAACGAGCGAAGTAGCCGTAGCAGGGAGGCGGCTGCCGGCTAGCAGCAGCAGCACGAGCAGCAGTTTGGCAAAGGACATAAGGAGTAAAAACAGCGCGGCACCAGTGGCCGCCGGGTGGGAGAAAGTGTGCTTCCCACTTCGGCCGGCCGGAGCCTTACCGCATTGGGTTGCCAAACCTCGCTCCCTGCTTTTCGCGAAGCGCCCCACTTTTCAAAGTCCGCGCATTATCCTCACCAACACCATATAACTACCTATTGATTAGATGTTTATTAATCCATAAATATGGTACCTATGTCCGAAAGTGGTGCTTCAGCGGCTGGTGCCTACTCCTCGCGGATGCCGCTGAAGTACTCGCGCGGCGTTTGGTCGGTTTGCTTTTTGAAGGCGCGGTTAAAGGCCGTTTTCGAGTTGAAGCCGACCTCCAGCGCCAGGGCCAGAAGGGTGTATTGCCGGGCCTGCGGGGCCGCCATTGCCTGCTTGAATTCATCGACCCGGTAGGCGTTGATGAAGTCAAAGAAGTTCTGGCCGAAGCCCTCGTTGATGACTTTGGACAGCACGTGCGGCGGCAGCTGCAGCCCCGTGGCCAGCTCATGAATGGTCAGGCTCGGGTTGAGGTAGGGCTTATGCTGCCGCATGTAGCCGGCCACCGTGGCCTGCGCGGCGGGCAGGTCGAGCAACGCCGGCGGGCGGGGCGGGCGCGGCACAGCCGGCAGCGGCGCCGGAACAGGCTCCTGGACGGGTGCCCCGGCCACTTCAGCCACAACCGGCAGCGGCATCGGAACGGGCACCACAGCAACCTCTGCCCCAGCCGGCAGCGCGATTGGAGCCGCCGGGGCCGGCACCAGCCGGAATATTTCGGGCTGGTGCAGCACGACGTAGCCCAGAAAATAGGGCAGCGTAGAAAATACCAGCCAGATCAGGGCCTGGTTGCGGGCCACGAGGGTGTACACGTCGAACATGGCCCAGCGGCTGGCCAGCACTACGCCGAACAAAAAGCCCCACAGCACCAGGCACCCGGCCTGAATGCCCAGCACCGTGGTGAGATAGCGCAGGTTCTGGGCGTACGACACGCTGGCCTCGTACTGCCGGGTGTAGGCCCGGATAACCCGGCGGCTCGCCAGCCAGTAGGCAGCGTTGGTGAGCAGCGCCACCAATCCGGTGGTCAGCAGCACGGCCCGCAGCCCGGTTTCGTGGCTCACCAGCCGCAGCTGAAACTCGTAGCTGTCGAGCAGAAAGTACGGCAGGTACACCAGCAGCTGCAGCGCCGCGGGCAACAGTTGCAGCCACTGCCGCCGCCGCGGCGCCTCGTTAAACAGCAGCCGGCGGATGTAACCGTAGAAGAGCGGCCCGTAGAGAAACCAGAGGAAGTCGGGCACCAACGTCAGCTGCGGATAGACATTGGCCACCGTCCGGTCGCTGCTGACCACCGTGAGCAGGGTGCAGCCGGCTCCCAGGCCCAGCAGCCAGAGCAGCCAGCGGTTAGCCGCCCGGTTGGCGTGCTGAAGGCTAGGAATGGCAATCAGCAGCAACACTCCCTGGAAGCACGAAAACAGCAGCAGCAGGTCGTAGAGCGAATAAAACTGGAAGGTGCCGCTCAGGTCTTCCCAGCTTTGCACGCGCACTTCCACGTCGCCGGTCTGCGCCTGCTGGCGCGTTGCCACGCGGTTGGCACGCACCTGCCCGTGCCCGCTGCCCTCAATGGCCGCCCAGCTCCCCCGCGACACTTTGTATTCGAGCCGGGCCTGCTCCGTGCGCAGCGTGAGGTCAAACAGGCCGTTGGCCTGCCGCCGAAACCGATACTGCGTATCGGCGGGCTGCCAGTTATTGAAAGACCCCACCAGGTAGAGCGCCGCATCGCCGGGGGTATTGGCCGGCAAGCTGGTGAGGACGAAGTGATAGGCTATCGGCCGCTGAACTGTGTCGCTGACAACCGGGACGAGCGGCGCGGGCGGCGAGGCTGCCTGCCCGGCCCCAGGCAGACCCACTACCAGTAGCAAGGCGAAGAAGAAACTAAATCGGGCCCGGGCAAACGCAAACACTGTGAAAGAAGATAACTGTTAGAGGAACCGCAAATTAGGCAAATAAGCAGACGGCAGCAGCGGCGCGGGAAGTGGCTGCAGATTGCCTCCGTCCTGCCTTCAGCCCCGGTTGGCTGATGCCGGCGACCCGTTGAGGGCCGCTTGTACTTCGGCCTCCGGCAGACGGGTGTAGGCGCAGAATTCGGCGACGGAAATGTAGGCGCGGGCGGGCTTGCGCAGCTGGGTGCGGATACGCTGTAACAGGCGCTTGCCGGCGTCGTAGCCGGTGCCGGTGAGCCGGGCAACGTCCTTGGGATAAAGGCAAACCTGGGGCATGTGGGGGCGAATCAGGACTACTTGGACAGACGAATATACAACGGCTAATGGTCGGCTGTAGGTTCGTGCTATGAAAGATAAAGCGCTGTATTTCAGTGGGTGGCTGCTTCTGGTTGCGACTGGTTTCGGGTTGGGTGAAACGGCCGTTAAGAGCCTGACCCCGGCCAGCCGTACCAGCGCAGCGCCGAAAGAAGAAGCGGGCCGGGTGGTGCGGGTGGTGGACGCCGATACTTACGACGTGCTGGCCGGTGGCGTGACATACCGGGTGCGGCTGCTTGGGGTGGATGCGCCGGAGCGAGACCAACCCTATGGGCACCAGGCGGCAGACTCGGTGGCGCGGCTACTCGGCTCAGATCGAACGGTGCTGCTGACGCGGCGGGGCGTGGACCTCTACGGGCGGACCATGGCCTCAGTGCGGCTGCCCGCAGCCGGCGGCCCGGCGCTGGCGCTTGATTCTTTGCTGGTGGTGCGGGGCTGGGCGTGGGCCTGGGACCCGAAGCACCGGGTAGCGGGCCGGGCCGCGCAGCAGGCCTCAGCGGTAGCCGCCCGGCGCGGACTCTGGAAGTGTGGGGCGGTGGGCGTGCTCACGCCGCGGCATTGGCGGCAATTCAACTACAAAAACAAGCGGCGCTACGGGGTGGGCTGCACCTGGTAGCAAGGTCGCATAAGCGCAAGCAGCCACGACACAAACGGATTCTCAACTTCTAACAACTTACTACTATGGCACGTCAGACAGGTATCATTGGCATTCAGGGCACCGTCGGGGGCCTGGTGTTCAGCAAAAACGGGAGCATCTCCCAGAAACCGGCCAGCGACAAAGCGGCTTTCGCCAACGCCCCGAGCCGGGCGCGGACCCGCGAAAACGCGGCCGAGTTTGGCCTGGCCGCCAAGTACAGCAAGCTACTCCGCAACTCGTTGCGGGTGGCCATTGCCTCGGCCGGCGACTCGCAGGTGGCGGCCCGCCTCACGAAAGTGATGCGCGAGGTCATCGGGCTCGACGACACGAACGACCGGGGCCAGCGCGTGTTCGACTCGGGCAACTCGGCTCCCCTGCTCGGCTTCAACTTCAATGCCGGGGCCGGCATCGGGCAGACCATGTACTTCCCTTAAGAGGTAAGTGGCAACGGGGCGGATGTGACCATGAGCATCCCGGCGCTGAATCCGGCCTCGGACATTGCGGCTCCGCAGGGCGCTACGCACTTCGAGGTGGTGTTTGCGGCTTCGGACCTGGACATGGAGACGCTGACCTACACCAACGCCGTGGTAACCGCTCCGCCGGGCATTCTGCCCATCAACAGCGCGGCCCTGGTGAACCAGTCGGTGGTGGCCAGCTTCCCGGCGGCTCCGGTGGCGGCTAACCTGGTGGTGGGCGTGGTAGGCATCAACTTCTACCAGCAGATCAACGGCAAGTTCTACGCCCTGAACAACAACAGCACGAACCCGCTGGCCATTGAGTACGTGGCGTAGGCCTGGCGGCAATTAAGAATGAGGAATTAAGAATGAATAATTGCTGCCGGCGTGGCCGGGGCAACCATTGCTGATTCCTCATTCTTCATTTCTCACTTTTCATTCCGCAACATCATGGCACTTACTGCTTATCAGACCCAATTCAAGCGGCGCATGAAGCGCGCTATTCGACTTCGTGCTAAAGCCGACCAGAAGGCCCGGCGCTACACCAAGCTGCTCTCGGATGCCATCGGCGCGGCGGAGGACGCGGCCATGCAGATGAACGCGCTGAATCAGATTTACGGCGTGGACGTGAGCACCTATACGCTGCTCACGCAGGCGCTGCACGCCGACAGCGGGCAGGAAGTGCTGGAAGACCATCTGGCGCAGAGTACGCCGGGTGAGGAGGAGGTTCTTTTCAACCAGGTGCCGGATGGCAACGGCGGGCAGGAGCTGCCGGCTAATCCGCTGTTTGGCGAGGTTGTGGCAGGCACGCCGATTATCGCGCCGGCGCCGGTTGCCATGGCTGTTGCTCCGGAAAAGGATGCCGCGCCGGTAGCTGCGCGGGAAACGGAAACGCTGGATTAGCAGCTTTCCCGGGTATCAGCAACCGGCAAGGCCGGCCCCTACTTGTGAGGGGCCGGCCTTTTGCATGGGGAGGTAAAAGAACGAATCGGGCTGTCAGCATGGACTGGTGATTCTGCAGAGTGGCGCGACAGACCGGAGTAATTTTGCGGGGCGGCTTTCGCTTCCCTTAGCCGCTTTCTATCTTCGACCCATGCCTACTCTCCCACTCCCATCTGACTACCCGCAGTTCCTGGCGGAGCTGGAAGGCCACATCCGTGAGACGCAGGTGCGGGCGGCGTTGGCGGTGAATTCGGAGCTGGTGCAGCTGTACTGGCGCATTGGCCGGCAGATTCTGCAACGACAGCAGCAGCAAGGCTGGGGGGCCAAGGTCGTCGACCAACTGGCGCAGGACCTACGGCAGGAGTTCCCGGAAGCCTCAGGCTTCTCGTCCCGCAACCTCAAATACATGAGGGCTTTTGCTCAGGCGTGGCCGGATGCGTCAATTGTGCAACAGCTTGTTGCACAAATTCCGTGGGGCCATAATGTGCGCCTGCTGGACAAGGTAGCGGACCCGACCGAGCGGACATGGTACGTCCAGCAGACCATTGAAAACGGCTGGAGCCGCAACGTGCTGGCCGCGCAGGTGGAAAGTGGCCTCTACCACCGGCAGGGGCGGGCGGTGAGCAACTTCAGTCGCACGCTGCCCGCGCCGCAGTCGGAGCTGGCGCAGCAGATTCTGAAAGACCCGTACACGTTTGATTTCCTTTCGCTGGGGGCCGAGGCGCAGGAACGGGATTTGGAGCAGGGCCTGCTCGGGCATGTGCGCTCGTTTCTGCTGGAGCTGGGCAAGGGCTTTGCGCTGGTGGGCAGCCAGTATCACCTGGAAGTCGGCGGGCAGGACTACTACCTGGACCTGGTGTTCTATCACCTCCGGCTGCGGTGCTTCGTCATCATCGACCTGAAGATGGGCGAGTTTAAGCCCGAAGACAGCGGCAAGATGAATTTCTACCTGGCAGCGGCCGACGACCTGCTGCGCCACCCGACCGACCAGCCCACCATCGGGCTGGTGCTGTGCAAGAGTCAGAACCGGGTGGTGGCTGAATACGCACTGCGCGGCCTGAACCAGCCGATTGGGGTAGCAGAGTGGCAGCTTACGCGGGCCCTGCCCGCCGAGCTGCGCCGCAGTCTGCCCACGTCGGAAGAACTGGATGCAGCGCTTGGCGTGCCGGATTCCCCAGAGGCCTAGCGGCCGGCGCGGTGTAGCCGACGTATTGGGAGGCCTGTAGCACACAGGAAAATCCCGTCGGCAAACTAGCGGCGGCGCTTTTCAGGAGTGCAGGAAGGGCTTGTTGAAAATCGATTCATATTGCGCTGGGTGCGCTAATTTGTGCGCTCAGCTACTCTATCCATACTGTATTGGAAACCGGCCACTACGAAACCCTCGTCACGCAACAGCTGCGGGGCCAGCTTGCTACTTTAGAAACGGCGGTTTATGCCATTGCGGAGAAAAATCTGGGGGCCGATGACGCGGCCGTGTTTATCACGCGGCACCTGACGCAACTGCTGGGCAGCGTGCTCGGGCAGCTGGCGAAGAATGAGGAGGTGGGCGAGCAGCTGGCGCTGGCTAACGGGATAATTGCCTACCTGCAGGATAAGTCGGATGTGTTGGCGGCGGGCAGCCACCTGGCGCCGGAGGGGCAGCTGCTGCGGGCGGTGCTGCCGTGGCTGCAACTTCCACAGGCGACGCAGCATGATTCGGCCAAGCTGGGCAAGCACCTTGATGGGGTAGAGCCGGCGTTGCGGTTTTCGCAGAGCGACCTGTTCAGCGGAGGCAATTCGGAGCTGTCGATGGAGGCCGAGTTGAAAAAGGAAATAGCAACGGCTGACCGGATTGACTTCATCGTTAGTTTCGTGAAATGGAGCGGGCTGCGGTTGCTGCTGCCCGCGCTCCGGGCGTTTGCCGAGCAGGGCAAGCCGCTACGGCTGCTCACGACCACCTACATGGGGGCCACCGAACAGAAGGCGGTTGACGCCCTGGCTGCGCTGCCGGGAGCGGAACTGCGCATCAGCTACAATGCAGAGCACGAACGGCTGCACGCCAAGGCCTACCTGTTCAGCCGCAATTCGGGCTTTGATACGGCCTACATTGGGTCGAGCAACATGAGCCGCTCGGCGCTGACCAGCGGGCTGGAGTGGAACGTGAAAGTGACGGCCCAGGACAATGCGGCCATTTTGAACAAGTTCCGGGGCACGTTTGAAACCTACTGGAACTCGCCGGAATTTGAAGAATACAGTGGCCTACCTGAGCATCAGCAAAGGCTAGCCCAAGCCCTGCGCCAGGAGAAAAGCGGCGCGGCGGAGGCTGATTCACTGCCCAACTTCCGCATCCGGCCGTTTCCGTACCAGCAGGAAATCCTGGACCGGTTGGAGACCGAGCGCAGCCTGCGGGGGCACTTCCGCAACCTAGTGGTGGCAGCCACGGGCACGGGGAAAACCGTGGTGTCGGCGTTTGACTATGCCCGCTTTGCCAAGCAGTTTACCACGCTGCCGCGGCTGCTGTTTGTGGCGCACCGGGAGGAGATTTTGCGGCAGGCCCGCGCCACGTTTCGGCACATTCTGGGCGAGGCCAATTTTGGGGAATTGTGGGTGGGGACGGAGCAGCCGATACAGTTTGACTACCTGTTCGTTTCGGTGCAGACCTTCGCGTCGCGGCTGGATTTCTTTCAGCAAACCATCCCGCGGGACTATTATCAATACCTGGTGATTGATGAGGTGCACCACTTAGCAGCGGCTTCTTACCGGCCTATTCTGTCCTGGTTTCAGCCCACTATTCTGCTGGGGCTGACGGCGACGCCGGAGCGGGCCGACGGGGAAAGTATCCTGCCGGACTTTGATAACACCATTGCGGCGGAAATCCGGCTGCCCGAAGCCATTGCGCGCGGGTTGCTGGTGCCATTTCAGTATTTCTGCATCACGGACCCGGTGGACTACCGCAACGTGCGGTGGACCAATGGACGCTATGCCGCTGAAGACCTGACTAACGTGTACACCGGCAACGATGTGCGGGTGAGTGCCATTTTAGAGGCGCTGCAGCACTATTTGCTGGCGCCTCACCAGGCGCGGGCCCTGGGCTTCTGCGCCACGCGGGAGCATGCGCGGCTGATGGCGTCCAAGTTCCAGGCGGCGGGCCTGAAGGCCAGCTACCTGGCCAGCGGCGACACCACAGCCGAGCAGCGGCGGGCGGCGGTGGCGCAGCTGCGGCGCGGGGAGCTCAACTACCTGTTCGTGGTGGATATTTTCAACGAGGGCGTTGATATTCCCGAGGTGGATACGCTACTGTTCTTGCGGCCGACGGAAAGCCTGACGGTGTTTTTGCAGCAGCTGGGCCGGGGGCTGCGCCTACACGACAGCAAAGAGTGTTTGACGGTGCTGGACTTCGTGGGGCAGGCCCGGCAGGAATACAGCTACGAGCAGAAATTCCGGGCGCTGCTGGGCCGCACCGGCGGCTCGGTGCTGAGCGAAGCGGAGGCAGGATTTCCGCGCCTGCCCGTGGGGTGCAGCATCCAGATGGAGCGCGAAGCCATGCGGTTCATCCTCGACAACATCCGGGCGGCCACCGGCGAGAATGTGCGCGTGCTGGAACGGCGGATACGCATCTTCCCGCAGGAAAGCGCGCTGCCGCTCACGCTGGCCACCTTTTTGGCGCACACGCATTTTGCGCTGGTGGATATTTACCGTTCGCGCGGCGACCGGGGCTGGACGGCGCTGAAAGTCCGGGCGGGGGTGCTGGCTCCGCCGGAGTTGGCGGCCACCGAAAAGCAGCTGGTGGGCAGTGTCTGGCGGTTGGCGCAAGCCAACGGGCCGGCTTTTCTGGCATTTGTGCGGCGGGTATTTGAGGGAGTGGAGGACTTGACGGAGCTACTGAAGCTCCCGCTAGCCCCGGAAATGGGGCTCATGCTGCACTACCTGCTGTACCAGACGCCGGGGCCCAAGCTAGGGCTGGATTCGTTGCTGGACAGCCTGGCCACGCTGCGGGCCATGCCGACCCTGACGGCGGAGGTACTGGAGGTGGTGGACGTGTGCGAAGCGCAAATCAGCATTCCGCCCGTGGCCCTGGAGCTACCCTACCCCTGTGCGCTGCAGCTGCACAGCCGCTATGGCCGCGACGAAATCCTGTGTGCGTTTGGGGTGTGGACGTTTGAGCGCAATCCGTCCGTGCGCGAAGGCGTCTGCTACATAGCGCCACTGAACACGGAGCTGCTGTTCGTCACCCTCGAAAAGTCGAGCCGCAACTACTCCCCTACCACGCTCTACCACGACTATGCTATCAGCGACACGCTGTTTCACTGGGAGTCGCAGAACAGCACGGCGGAAGATACTCCGAAGGGCCTCAGCTACATTCGGCACCAGGCGCAAGGCAAAACCATTCTGCTGTTCGTGCGCGAGCGGAATCAGGATGCGGCGGGGCTGACGATGCCCTACGTGTTCCTGGGGCCCGTGCGGTACGTGAGCCACAAGGGCAATCGGCCCATGGCCATTACCTGGGAGTTGGCGACGCCGCTGCCGGGGTTCCTGTGGCACGAGGCGGGCAAGATGGCCGTGGGGTAGGGAATATATTTGCGGTGTGCACATTCAGCTGTGCGCACAGAAAGAAGCCTCTGTATCCATTGAAGCCTTGCGTTGCACGCGAGAGTCGTCGTAGGTGGTGCGGGGGCTTCTGCTGTTGATGAGGTGGCGATTTGGACATGACTGCGCGTTTTTGAACCGGCACCGAAGCACAAGGCCGCGCGATTGTTGCAGCAAGCTGCTGCACTATTGCCATTCTCATGCTTCTTGCCATATTCCCTTTAAAAAATGCTCCGCTGGCCAGCTGCCAACGGAGCATTTATATTTTCTAAGGAAGCCATAAATCATTCAAAAAACTGCCGAAACGTGGTCCCCTCAGCTCCTGCCTCCTGCTGGTATTCGACCGTCGGCAGGAGCCGAGGAGGACTGTCGCTCCCTGGCTTCGGGAAGTGCCTCACTAGCTCGGCGGGCGACCCAGCTCCACCGCGGCTCGGCTGTTGTCTTCCGGCCGACGGTCCACGAGTAGAAAATCGGGGTCGATGACGGCCTTTTGCGGAGCTGCGGGCAGGGTGAGGCGCAGTACTTTCCGGGGGCTCGTCACGAGTACGCGCTGCCGGTAGAGCACCTTGCTGCCCGCCCCGTACAGGGCCACATCGATGTAATCGTGCAAAGGAGCCTCCGTTTCCTTGCCGACCGGGTCCGCGTAGCGCTTGTGGGCCTCGATTTGGACAATGGCCTGGTAACGACCATCCGGCAAGCGTTGGTAAGCTACTTCCTGCAGCTGGTTATCATACAAGGTAATCCGCTTCAGCTGGTCCTGCACGAAGTAGTGGAGCGAATCGGGGGTGGCCCGCAGCAGGTAGCCGTAGAGGTCCTCCGAGGTGGGGTAGGGCGCGGGGCGGCCCTGGTAGTCGTGGATGAACTGGGATAGCGCGCCGTGGAGGCGTTTTTCACCGAGGTAGCTGCGCAGCGAATACAGCGCCAGCGAGCCTTTGGCGTAGTGAATGTGGGGCTGGTCCTCGTTGTAGAGCAGAGGCAGCTCATGCACCTTTTCGCTGGCCCGGCCGCGCAGGTAAAAATCCAGCGCGTAGCGCCGCAGGGTCAGCACCCGCGCCGGGCCGTAGAGCCGTTCCAGCATCAGGACCGAGAGGTATTCCGAGACAGATTCTGACATAAACGTGGCTCCCTGTACGGCCGCGCCGGTTACCTGGTGGCCCCACCATTGGTGGGCCATTTCGTGAGCTACCACCCGGTAGGTGCGGTCTACGTCGTGGTCGTCGGGGCTGGTCTGGGCGATGAAGCCGAGGCCTTCGGAATACGGCATGGTGCCCGGAAAAGCCTGGGCAAACTGTTGGTAGCGCGGAAACTCGATGATGCGGGCCTGCTGCTGGGGGTAGGCCCCGAACTGCTGGCCGTAGTAAGCCAGCGACGCGCGCATGGAGCGCATCATGCGGTCGAGGTTGTAGGGGTGGGCGGGGTGGTAGTAGATTTCCAGGTCGACGCCATTCAGCTTTTCGCGGCGCACCTTGTACCGGGCCGAGGTGATGGAATAGAAGTTGAGCACCGGCGCGGCCAGGCGGTAGTGGAAGTAGCGGTGGCCGTTCTGCTGCCATTCTTTCACGAGGGAGCCGGGGGCTACCGCAATCTGGTCGGGGCTGGTGCTCACCGTGGCTTCGAAGCGCAGGCGGTCGGCGTCGGTCGAAATGTAGGTATTGGCGTAGGCCGCCGAGTCGCTTTGCGGGGCCATGCGGGCCCGTTCGGGCAGGTTGAATTTCGCCCGGTCGGTGGCGCTTTCCAGCTCTCCCAGCCGGGTGTAGCCGATGGTGGGCGCCAGGTCGAAGTTGTTGAGAAAGGTGCCGTTGCCGTTAATCAGGGGCCGGGAAACCTTGTTTTCGAAGCCCCGGGCGCGGTAGTGGGCCGAGTAGCTCAGCACCAGCGAGTCGCCGGGGGCCAGGGCGGGCCGCCAGTGCTCACGGCGGCCGACGAGCCGCGGGTGCAAGCGGCCGTGCGCACCAACCGCCAGCCACTCAAAGAAGTGACGGCCACGTTGCGCCAGGAATTGAACAAAGAATTTTCCCCCAGGACGTTAAAGCGTTTTTTTAAAAAGTTGGTGGGACGTGGCGCCGGTTCCGCCACAGCCTGAAAACGGCCCAGGACCCGGAGGACTACGCCGACAAAGCCGAACGCCTGGCCGACTGGCAAGGGCTGGAAAAAGCAGGCCACATCGACCTGTTTTACGGTGATGAATCGGGCTTTTGCCTGACCTCGGCCCTGCCCTACGGCTGGCAATTCCCTGGCGAACAGGTCGCCACGCAGCCGTGTCACAGCCGGCGCTTCAACGTGCTGGGCTTCTACAACGCCACCACCAACGATCTGCATACCGCTGCCCGCGAAGGCTCCCTGAACGCCGCTTTCGTCATCGACACGCTCGATGCCTGGGCCGCCACGCGCCCCCGCCCCACCGTGCTCGTGCTCGACAACGCCAAAATCCACCACGCGGCCGCCTTTCAGGCGCGGCTGGCCGCGTGGGAAGACCGGGACGTCCATATTTTCTATTTGCCCCCCTACAGTTCCCACCTCAACAAAATCGAAACTCTGTGGCGCAAAATCAAATACGAATGGCTCCGTCCCGAAGCCTACGTCGATTTCAAGACCCTCAAAACCGCCGTCTGGCATATCCTCGACCGCGTCGGTCTGCAATACACTATCCAATTCGCGACCTGACATAGCCTAAATAAATAGGGCTCACTACTTAGCGGGTCACAGCCACTTTTTGCTGATAGGTACCGGCTGCCGTGGGAATGCGCAGCACGTACACGCCGGCCGCTACAGCGCCCAAATCGAGTTGGGCTTCCGCTTGGCGGGCAGGCAACGTCCAGGTGCGCACGGCGCGGCCGGTCAGGTCGAGCAGGGTAGCCTGCAGGGCCGTGGCGGCGACGGGCACGGCCACCGTAAGGTGCTGGCGGGTGGGGTTGGGGTATACTTCCAGCGGCAGGGCGGCGGCCGCGGCGCGGATGCTGCTCGCAATGGAGTTGGTGAGGCGGGCCAGGCCGATGCGGGGCTGCCCGGCCACCGAGCGGAAGCTGCCATACACGATGATTTTGTTGTCGGCAGGCTGCAGCACCGTGGCCGTTAACACGTCGTCGCCTATGAAAATGGCGCCCGGAATAACCACCGGAGCAAACGAGTTGTCGCGGCTGCCGTCGCTGTTCAGGCGTACCAGCGCGGTAGTGGCGCCGGAGGCTATGACGGCCAGAATACGGCCGTCGGGCTGCACCAAGAGCCCCCCGTAGAAGTCCGCCAGGCCAGGTAGGGTGCTGATTAGGCCGCCATTGGCATTGAGCCGAACGATGCCGAACGGCGTAGCCTGCCCGTCGAAGGTAGTAAAGCTGCCCCGCGCTAAAAACTCGCCGTTGGGCTGTTGAACTAAATTGAAAATGGTCGACCCGGCATTGGGCCCGGTGCCGAACGAGAACGTCGCATCGGGGGTGCCGTCCGCGTTCAGGCGAACGGTTTGGGTGGTAGTTACGGTGCCCGACGTTTCGGAGTAGTTGACTACAATTTTGCCGTTGGTCTGCAGGTAAGGGCTGAAGTAGGTGCGAAACAGCGAACCCACTGGCGGCGTGAACGAGGCATCGGGGTTACCATTGGGCAGCAAGCGCACCGTGCCGTTGCGGGTTCCGCTGTAGGCACCGAACAGACCAAACACCAGTATGCGGCCGTCGGGCTGCACCAACACATTTCGGATGTTCGAGGTGAAGGGCAGGAAGGGCTGTCCAAGAAAGGAGTTGTCGACCGCCCCCGAAGGCAGTATGCGCCGCAGCGTAGGGCCTGCAACCTGCTGAAAGAAGGCACCGTCGGGCTGCACGCCCAGCAGCGACGTTCCCGCCACGACATAAGAGGGGTCCAGGCTGCCATTGGCGTTTACACGGCGCACGTCGGTGGCCGCACCCGGGGCCGGGGTACCATTAAAGACGGTGAAGTTGCCGCGCACCAGCAACTGGCCGTTGGCCAGGGGCTCGACCTGGGCCAGGGTGCCCCGCGGTTCGAACAAAGGCGCAAACGTCGGGTCGTCGAATCCGGTGGCGCTAAGGCGTGCCAAACCAGTTTTGGCGTTGCCGTCGAACTGCGTTAGGCCGCCGCCCACCAGTATCTGGCCCGAAGCCAGCTCAGCCAGGGCTACTACGAAGTTGTTGGCGCCCGCGCGCAAACCAAAGTTGGGGTCCACCGCACCGCTGGGAAACAGCCGGGCCACCCGCATAGTGGCCGACCCATTGAACTGCACGAAGTTGCCGCCTACTAGAATATTGCCATTGCTTTGCAGCCGCAGGGTGAGCACCGAGCTGGCCGTGCCGGTGGCCGTGGTAGGGCCAAAGCCCGGGTTGAAGGTGTTGTCGAGGGTGCCATTGGGCAGCAGGCGGGTCACGCCCGGCGCGGGCTGGCCGTTGTATGTAGTGAAGAAACCCCCTGCCAGTATTTTGCCGTCGGGCTGTAGGGCCAGGGTTGATACTGTATTGTTGGGGCCGGTGCCGGGGCTGAAGGCCGCGTCTAGGCTGCCGTTGGGATTCAGCCGCACTAGCCGGCTGGTTTGCCCGTTGAAACTGGGAAAGCTACCGCCCACAACAATTTTGCCGTCAGGCTGCACCACAATGGCGTTCACCAGGCCCGATGGAACTCCCGCGCCAATGTTGAACGAAGCATCCGGCGTGCCGTTGGCGTTCAGGCGGACTAGGGCGCCGGCCGCACCAGGAGTGAAGCTGTTGCTGCCGCCCACCAGGATTTTGCCGTCGGGCTGCAGGGCCAGGCTGCTCAGCTGCCGAGTTTCACCCAACGGTACCTGGGCAAACGTGGCGTCGAGGGTGCCGTTGGCGTTGAGGCGGGCCAGGATGGAAACCGGCGTACCGTTGTAGACGGTGAAGCCGCCGGCAATTACAATCCTGCCATCGGGCTGCACCAGTACGGCCGAGATGAAGCCGTTGGCGCCCATGCCGCCGGGGTTGAAGGTGCCGTCGTTGGTGCCGTCCGCGTTCAGGCGCTGGATTTTGCTGGCCAGCACGCCGTTGGCGAAATCGAAGCCGCCCGCTACCAGAATTTTGCCGTCGGGCTGCACGGCCAGCACCTGTACGCCCGTTTGCAGCCCCCCGATGTAGGAAGCTTTCAGCACCGTGGGCTGAAACGTGGGGTCCAGCACCTGGGCCTGGAGCCCGGCCAGGCTGCTGAATGCCAGCAGCACAAGGATAAGAAAAGAAGTAAACTGGTGTTTCATGATTTTGAGCAGTTAAAAAAGCGAGATATTGTTTTTTTGCGTGATTTTATATGGCAAATCTAATAATCAGTACTCTTTAAACCAATGCTTTCGGTAAGTTTTATTTTCGGTGGGTGATCTGGAGCGTGTGGACAGCTGTCATTTGAGCCAGCACATGACGGAGGCGAGGTGAACCACGGCTAAATAGCACGCGGCTTTCTTGTCATAGCGTGTGGCGACGGCGCGATTCTGCTTGATTTTCAAGAAAACCGCTCCACTTTGTTGCGGTCTTGGTACAAATTCTTGTCGATTACACGCTCGGTGGTGCAATTTTTCTTTGAGGGAACGACCACTTCGGCCTCGTGCTCTTCCATACGCTCCACCACCGCGTTCGTGTCGTAGCCCTTGTCGCCGACGACGGCCTTGACCTCCGTCGGCAGGGACTCGATGATTCGCTCAAAGTGCTTGCCGTCTGCTTCTTGCCCGCCCGAAAAATGCACATACACCGGATTGCCCAACGCATCGGCCGCCGCGTGCACCTTCGTCGTCAGCCCGCCTTTGCTGCGGCCGAGTGCTTCGCCGCCCGCGGCTTTTTTTGGCCGGCGGTCTGCGGATGGGCTTTGACGCTGGTCGAATCGACGAGTACCCACTCCCAGTCCGGCTCCTGAATAGCGGTAAAGAGCCGATGCCACATTTTTTTGCCGGCCCAGCGGGCAAAGCGCCGGGCCAGCGAATTCCACTTGCCCAGTCGCTCGGGCATGTCCCGCCAGGAGACGCCGGTGCGAATACGCCACAAAACAGCGTTGATAAACAGGCGATTGGCTGTATTTGCGCCGCCCTGCTTCTGACAAAGGGTTTCCAGCAGCGGACGCAGAGCGGCCCATTCCCGATCCGTTAACTCGTGACGACGCATGCCGCAAATCTACGACAGCTGTCCACACGCTCTGGCATGGCGGCCAGTTCGGAAGCCGGGCGGCGGCCTACCAGCTCGTCACTAGTCAACAGAATCTGAATGCGTTGCCGCTTCGGCGAATGTGACTTGTATTTCTTCTACCACCCTGCCAGGGTCTGGCGTTCCGCAGTACTCAGATACAGGCGGTAAAGGGTCATATTGAGAGAACGTTTGAATCCCAAACGAATACGACCATTTAGTGTTTTTCAATCACTAGGCAGATACTGGCCCCTCCAACGCCTTACGCAACGCCGTTTGCAGCAGCTGCCCGGCCAACCGGCGGCGCTCGCGGATGCGCTGCTCCAGGGCATCGCCGTGCTGCTCCAGCTTCGCCACGAGGCGGTGCTTCGACTCGCTGGTATTGGGCAGCTAAAATGCGGCTAAAGCTACAGTCATCAAAAGACAAAGGGACGCCGGAAACAAATCCGGCGTCCCTCTTTCATTCGGCAGCAGATGCCTACCCCAGCTTCTTATACCGAACCCGTTTCGGCTCCACGTCCCCCAGGCGCTTTTTCTTGGCTTCTTCGTAGTCGGAGAAGTTGCCCTCGAACCAGACCACTTCCGAGTCGCCTTCGAAAGCGAGGATGTGGGTGGCCAGCCGGTCGAGGAACCACCGGTCGTGGCTGATGATGACGGCGCAGCCGGCAAAGTTTTCCAGCGCGTCTTCCAGGGCCCGGATAGCGTTGATGTCCAGGTCGTTGGTGGGCTCATCGAGCAGCAGCAGGTTGGCGCCCTGCTTGAGCGTGGTGGCCAGGTGAACCCGGTTTCGCTCCCCGCCCGAAAGGCTGCCGACCTTCTTCTCCTGGTCGCCGCCGCGGAAGTTGAAGTTGCCCACGTAGGAGCGCGCATTCACCGGCCGGCCGGCCAGCAGCATGGTTTCGGTGCCGCCCGAAATCGTTTCGAACACCGACTTGTTGGGGTCCAGCGTATCGTGCTGCTGATCCACGTAGGCGTACTGCACCGTGGGCCCAACCTCGAAGCTGCCTGCATCGGGCTGGAGCTGCTCGGTAATCAGGCGGAACAGCGTGGACTTGCCCGCGCCGTTGGGCCCGATAATGCCCACGATACCGCCCTGGGGCAGCGCGAAGCTCAGGTTCTGAAACAATAGCTTGTCGCCGAAGGCCTTGGTGATGCCGTGAGCCTCGATAACCTGCCCGCCCAGGCGGGGACCATCGGGGATGAACAGCTCCAGGCGCTGCTCTTTTTCCCTGGCTTCCTCGCTCACCAGCTTGTCGTAGCCGGCTACGCGGGCCTTGCTCTTAGCCTGCCGGGCCTTGGGCGACATGCGCACCCACTCCAGCTCCCGGGCCAGGGTTTTCTGGCGCTTGCTCTCGGTTTTCTCCTCCTGGGCCAGGCGGTTCGACTTCTGCTCCAGCCACGAGGAGTAGTTACCCTTCCACGGAATACCTTCGCCCCGGTCCAGCTCCAGAATCCAGCCCGCCACGTTGTCGAGGAAGTACCGGTCGTGGGTCACGGCTATCACCGTGCCCTTGTACTGCTGCAGATGCTGCTCCAGCCAGAGCACCGATTCGGCGTCGAGGTGGTTGGTGGGCTCGTCGAGCAGTAGCACGTCGGGTTCCTGCAGCAGCAGGCGGCACAGGGCTACGCGGCGCTTTTCGCCCCCCGAGAGGTTGCCGATGATGGCGTCGCCTTCGGGGGTGCGCAGGGCGTCCATGGCCCGCTCCAGCTTGCTGTCGAGGTTCCAGGCGTCGAGGTGGTCGAGGCGCTCCTGCACGGTGCCCTGGCGTTCGAGCAGCTTGTCGAAGTCGGCGTCTTCGGCCCCGAAGGCCTCGTTGATTTCGTCGAACTCCTTGAGCAGGGCCACGGTTTCGGCCACGCCTTCCTGCACCACTTCCAGTACCGTCTTGGCCGGGTCGAGCCGGGGCTCCTGCTCCAGGTAGCCCACCGAGTAGCCCGGGGAAAACACCACGTCGCCCTGAATCTGCTTGTCGACGCCGGCAATAACCTTCAGCAGGGAGGACTTGCCCGAGCCGTTCAGACCCAGCACCCCGATTTTGGCCCCGTAGAAAAACGAGAGGTAGATGTTTTTGAGAACTGTTTTCTGCGGCGGGTACACTTTGGTCACGCCGGCCATCGAAAAGATAATCGTCTGGTCGCTCATCGGAAAGTTAGTAAGCGTTGAAGTACGGAAGGAAATTGGGTAAAAGGCCAGGCTTGAGCGGCGCTCCTGGTAGTTAACCCCTGAAAATAGGGCAGCGGCCGGGTAAACATCGGCCCGGCGCGCTTCAAATTTCAGGTATTTAACCGAAACCAGCCCTGAAATCTAACTCGGGCCCGGTTATTCTGGCCCTGGTCAGGCTTACTGGCTGACCAGAAAAGATTTACCCCACCGGGCCGGGCTTAACCTTAGCGCTTTCTCTTACGTTGGTCAGCCGGAAACCCGGGCCGGGGTTGAGTACCGGACCACAATCAGCCGATTCCCCGGCCGTCGTTCCGGGTTGCGCCAATGGATCCGGGAAGCTTATTTGCCAGCCATACCGTAAACTTGTAAAGCATTCCGCTCTGACTTCCTTTCCGGCCACCTATACCGTTCGGCGTTACCCGCGCTATTTAGTTTATGGAACAACCTGATCACTTACTGGCCGAAGCCCGCCGTTATGGCTACATCGAGGGCGACCAGGTGTGGCGCCGCGCCTTCATGGAGCTGCCGGCCCGGCAGGTAGGGCTGGTAAAAGACTCGGATGAGGCGGCGCTGCTGTACTTCGCTCAGCGGTTTGAGCTGTTTCGCGGCAAAGTAGAGGAGCTCCTCCAGAAGATGGAAGAGTCCGACAACAAAGGCTCCTTCCTGATGAAGGCGCTGCATCTGAAAGGCCAGATTGGCGGGTTTGACGGCCTCGGTGATTTTGAAGCGCTCCAGCGGCGGCTGACGGACGCCGAGGAGGCTATCAACGTTACCATCGTCCGTAACCGGGAAAAGAACCTGGCCACTAAAATCGGCTTGCTGCAGGAAGTAGAAGCCCTGCGCGACACCATCGACTGGCAGGAGGCGAGCGACAAGCTTAAGGACCTGCGCCAGGGCTGGATCAAAACCGGGCCGGTGGAAAAGCAGCTGACGGAGGAGCTGGAAACCCGCTTCCATTCGGCAGTAGAAGATTTTTTCGGCCGCAAAAAGGAATTCATCGCCGAGAAAAAGGCAATGACCAACCGGGTGTTCGACAAGTACAAGGACCTCATTCATAAGTCGGAAGCCCTCCAGAACTCGAACGACTTCGACGAAACCACTAAAAAGCTCAAGCAGCTGCAGCTGGACTGGCGCGAAGTGGGCGGTGCTTTACCCCGCAAGCAGGCCAATGAGCTCTGGACGCGCTTCCGGGCCGCGCACAACCACTTTTTTGAGCGTCTCAAGGAGCATATCAGCACCAAGCCCCGGCCTGATGCCAGCGGCGGCAGCACCAGCGGCGACGACAACCTGACCCGCAAGCGCGCCCTGGTGGCCGAAGCTGACGCTCTGCTCAACCGTCCCATGAGTGAAGCCGTGACCCGGGCCAAGGAGCTGCAGGCCGCCTGGAAACAGGTCGGCCCCGTGCGCGGGGAGGATTCGGACCGGGTGTGGGAGCAGTTTATTCTCGCCTGCGACAAGGTGTTTGAGATGAGTGCGCTGGAGCACTTCGTCCGCAAGCGGCAGGCTACCGCCGGCACGGCCGCCGGTGCGCCGGCGGAGCAGGTGCAGGTACGCATTCAGGCCCTGCGGGAGTTTCTTAAATATGACCGGCAGGAACAGGACGTGCTGGAGGAAAACCTGGGCAAGCTCAGCGACGCGCCCGGTAACGAAACCTTCCGCACTATGCTCCAGGGTAAAATCCGGGCCTTCGAGCGAAAAACCCGCACCAAAAATGAGCTGATTGAAGTGCTGCGCGGGCGTCTGACGGCGTAAGCCAACATTCCCGTAGCGTTTACGTTGTGCCAGCTAAAGCAACCTTAGCTGACCTGTTGAGTTGTCTTAACAGACCGATAACATCCCCTCGCCGGATAATTGGCTTGAAACCACTACTTTTGCCCACCTTTTTTTTGTAGCACCAACGACTATGTACTGGACTCTGGAACTCGCTTCGTATTTGGAAGATGCTCCCTGGCCTGCCACCAAGGATGAATTGATTGACTACTCTATCCGCTCGGGGGCCCCGATGGAAGTGGTAGAGAACCTGCAGGCACTGGAGGACGACGGCCAACCCTACGAAAACATCGAGGAAGTATGGCCCGATTATCCGACCAAGGAGGACTTCATGTTCAACGAGGACGAGTATTAAGTGAGTAATGAGTACTTGGTATTGAGTAGTTAGAAATTTTCTATGCCTGCCTCTGGGCTGCATATATCTCACTACTCATGTCTCAATACTCAATACTGATAGAGAATCTGGTTGCGGGGTACGAACAGCGCGTTCTACTCCGCAACCTTTTTTTGTGCGTTCCGCAGCCCGCCTTCGTCGCCATTATCGGCCACAACGGCTGCGGCAAAACCACGCTGTTTCGCGCCCTTACCGGCCAGATTCCCTACCAGGGCACTATCTGGCTGGGGCCGCAGGAGCGGCGCACCGTGCGCCGCCCGGACGCCGGCGGGAAGCTGGCCCATCTGCCCCAGCGCAGTTCCGTCGGCTTTCCGATTGAAGTGCGCGAGCTGGTAGTCATGGGCCGGTTTCGCCACCACCGGTTTCTGAGTGCCTACCAGCCGCTGGACTATGCTTTGGCCGAAGAAGCGCTGGCCCACGTCGGGGTCGCCCACCTGGCCCGCCGCGACTTCACCGAGCTTTCCGGGGGTGAGCAGCAGCTGGTGTGGCTGGCCCAGCTGGCCCTGCAGGATGCGCAGCTCTATCTGCTCGACGAGCCCACCCAGCAGCTCGATGTGTACTACCGCCGCCGCGTGTTCAGCCTGCTGCACAGCTGGGTGACAGAGCGGCAAAAAACCGTCCTCTGCATCACCCACGACCTCGACAACCTGGCCACCCTACCCGGCTACCTGCTGAATCTGTCGCGGCCCCAGCCCCAGCTGCAGGTATTGTCGGCCCCCGTAGTGCAGGCCGAACGGGAGTTTCTCGAAAGTGAGTCATCAGTTGCCGGTTATCAGTTGTGAGTTGCCGGTTGTGAGTTGTGAGTTGTGAGTTGCCAGGATTGAACGAACTGGCAACTGGCAACTGGCAACTCACAACTGGCAACGGATAACTACCTTCTCCCGGGCCGGCCGCGCAGGACGTGGCCGATGGAGCGCAGAAATGGCCACGGTGTTACGGACTGCATTACCTGCAGGTTTTCGGCCCAGCTAGTGCGCTCGTCGAGGAAGCGAAAGATGCGGCTGATAGGATTGTGGGCAAAGAGTTGACCGAAGATGTCGCGCACCGTTTCGCCCCGGCGCTGCATGATGTCGAGCAATAGCGCATCGAAGACATGGAACTGCCACTGGTCGCCGGTGGGGTCAGCGGGCGGGTGACCGGTGGCGGCCAAGGACTCTACCAGCCGGGCCGAGTGGCGCTGAATGCGGGCAAACGTGTAGCCGGTGCTGGGCTTGGAGCGCCCAGCGCGGGTGCCCAGATTCAGGACGTGGGCACTTACGCGGGCCGGCAGCGGGTGGTCGGTCATCGGGATGGAGCCGCCCTCCTCAGCCAGGATGCGGTAGGGCTGGCCAGGCAGACGCCGGGCTAGGTAGTCGTGCAACGCCGCCTCATACTCCGCCTTGGGCAGCGACTCGGGCGAAAATACGGTGAACTCCACTAGGGCCCGGCGTGGACTCAGAGGCAGCGAATACACAAAGCGGACCTGCTGTTGTTGTGCCACATCAAAGTCCATGAATTGCACGGCCGACACGTCGAACACGTCTTGGTCGGTCTCGATTTCCCAGCCCAGAAAGTGCTGTTGCAGGTAGCGGTAGCGGGCAGGGCGGGGCATCAGCCGGGGCAGACGGCTATCGAAAGCGTACCGTGCCCGCCAGCAGCGGCCATCGGTGAGCGTGGCCATTATGCCGATGCCGTCAGCTTGCTCGCGTAAGGCCTCCACCCGGCCGGTTATGCGCTGGAACTGCGCCGGCCGGGCCGCCAACGCCTGCTGTACGAACTGGTAGAAGTCCTGGCTACGCAGCATCCGATAGCGGTACTCTCCCAGATCAATGCGGCGGGTTTCGTGAGGCGTGCGGAAGATGAACTGTCCCCACTGGTGCGCAATAATGGCGTCGTAGGGGCCGGGCTCGTCGGACCAGAAACGCCAGGTGCGATCATGCCGGGCCTCCGTTTCGGGCTCGATAATCGCAACCCGCTGCCCAGCCAGGCGCGGCTCTTGGCTGATATGGTAAGCCAGGCTCAGGCCCGCCGCCCCGCCGCCCACTATCACGTAATCGAAATCGTATTTCACGTCCGCAAGAAAAGCATCCGCTGGGGAATAATGTTTCCGGCCAGTGCTTTTAGCAACAAATGTTCGGTTTACTCCTCCGATTCCGCTGACGACTTTATCAAATCCCGGATAGCGTCCAGAATATCGGAATCAAGCTGGGTGCTGAAATGCTGGCGGCCGGATAAGATGCTCACGTTGGAATTCAGCCGGTCCACCCACAGCCGCTCGTTTTCCTGGTAGCCCGAAGTATACGGATCGTCGTCGGAAAGCAGTACGGTCAGCTTACTACCCGGAATCAGGCGGCGGGCCGCATCATAGTCGATGGGCGCACGAATCCAGGTCAGAATATCCTGCCACGGGCGGTCTACCAAAAACCAGCCCGCCCCGCGTAACCCGCCACCCACTTGCGGGGCATTTGGGCGGGTGGGTCTTCGCTGCCTGCGCCAGATAGTGCAGAATAGCCAGACAGCCTACACTGTGCCCAACCAGATAAATATCCTGGTTCAACTGCTCTGGTGGCATAGCCAGTTACGCATTGGCCTGCTCAATAGTAGGCAGGTCCCAAGCGGGCATCGTCAGCAGGTGAACTTCATAGGTGAAGGCTGCCGACGACGCTTCCAGTTGGCGCTTTGGCCATGGGTGCCAGTCGTCGGTGGCGGCTCCGGCCCACCGGGGCACAACGTAAACGTGCCTGATTTTGCTCATAAAGCCCAAAGGGTTGGTTTAGAAAAACAAACTGGCCCAGGCCAGAATATTCCGGGTTAATTTAAACTGAACCCAAAATAGTACCGCACGGATGTTCCCACAGGATGAACCACAAAAAAAGCCGGACGCAAGCGCCCGGCTTTCCAGCATACCTTTTGCCCGGACTTTAGAAGTTTGGCGAAAGCAGATACTTCGAATAGAAGTCGTCGATGATTTTCACGGCCGAGGCGGCGTCATCCACCAGCTGCACGAGGTTCATGTCTTCGGGCGAGATATTGTGCTCGTCTTCCAGCATCACCTGCTGAATCCAGTCGAACATCCCCTGCCAGTACTTGGTACCGACCAGCACGATGGGGAAACGACCGATTTTCTTGGTCTGAATCAGCGTGATGGCCTCAAATAGCTCGTCCAGGGTACCAAAGCCACCGGGCATACCGATGAAGCCCTGGGCATACTTGACGAACATCACCTTGCGCACGAAGAAGTAATCGAAGTTGATGACTTTGTCCGGGTCGATGTAGATGTTATGGAACTGCTCGAAGGGCAGCTCGATGTTCAGGCCCACCGAGCGGCCGCCTTCGGCGCGGGCCCCTTTGTTGCCGGCTTCCATAATGCCGGGGCCGCCGCCCGTGATAACGCCGTAGCCGTGCCGGACCAGCTTGGCCGCAATTTCCTCGGCCATCTGGTAGTAGGGGTTATCCGGCTTGGTGCGGGCCGAGCCGAAAATAGACACGCAGGGCCCGATTTTGGACATCTTCTCGAAGCCCTCCACGAACTCGGCCATCACTTTGAAGATTTGCCAGGAGTCGGCAATCTTGATTTCATTCCAGTCCTTGTCCACGAAGGCCTTACGAATGCGCTGCTCATCATCAACCTGCACGGTCCGTTCGCCATGGGTCTGCTCCCGGATGTCGCTGATGGTAGTGACTTTGTTGTCGTTGATGTCGGGCTGGTGGATCGTTTGGCCGCTGCCCGCGTTCAGCACTTCATCGGAGAGCTTGGTGCGGCTCGTTTTTTTGAGTTTGGTCATGGCTACGGATGGGATTGGCAGGGCCGGCCGAAGGCAGAAACGCCCGTAGCGGTACGGCAGACCCGCTGGTGAAAGAATTCCGGATAACGGCAAAAAGAAAGCCGCCCCGCCGAAGCGGAGCGACCAAAAGTAGGGAACCGCAAGTTAACAATTTGTTAACATTCGGCTTGGCCCATTGTATTTGGGTTAAGCCCGCCGCCTACTTGGAGCGGATGGCAATAACGGGGTCCATGTTGGAAGCCAGCACGGCCGGCACAATTCCCGCCAGCACTCCGATTACAACTGAAACCGTGAGCCCCAGCGTGATATTGCCCGCCGACAGCGCCAGCGGCAGCGCATCCTGCGGAATCAGGGTAATCAGAAATACGAGGAAAATACCAACGCCGCCGCCCAGCAGGCACAGGAAAATAGCTTCAAACAGAAACTGAAACAGAATGAAGTAGTTTTTGGCCCCCAGCGACTTCTGAATCCCGATGATGTTGGTCCGCTCCTTCACCGATACGAACATGATGTTGGCGATGCCGAAGCCCCCGACCAGCATAGCAAAGGAGCCTATTACGGCGCCGGCTACCCCAATGATGGAGAAGAGCTGGGAAATAGCGTTGGCCAGCATTTCGGGGCGGTTCAGCGCGAAGTTGTCTTCGACCCGGGGCTTGAGGGCGCGGATGTTGCGCAGCACGCCTTTCAGCTCGTATTCCAGATCGAGCAGGCCCGGATCAGTATCGCTGCCTTTCACCCCGATAGACGGCGTCACGCCGGTCATGCCCCCGGTGTTGAGGGCGAACATCTTGGTGAACATGCCGAAGGGAATGATGCAGTTCGTATCGTTGCCCGTGATGCCGAGCACGTTTTTGCCGGCCTTTTCCATGATGCCAATCACCACGAAGCGCTGCCCCCGGGCCTTGAGCACCTGGCCGATGGCCGAGCCGTTGGGGTAGAGACTTTTCGCCACCTCATCGCCGATGATGGCCACCCCGCGGGCACTTTCAATTTCCTGGGGGGTGAAGTAGCGTCCTTCTACCAGGGGCACATCGGAGATTTTGCGGAAATCGTAGGTCACGCCCTGCAGCATGCCGCCGCTCATGCTGTTGGAGCCCGCTTTGAAGGTATTGCCGGAATTACCGGCGAAGATGGCGACGCCTTTACTGTTGGGGCCCAGCGTTTCCTGCAGCCGGCGGTATTCGCGCACCGTGGGCACCGGACGGTTGAAAAACTTCCACCACGGGAACTTCGCGTCGAACACCCAGGGCCACTTGTCCACGTAAATCACCTTGTCGCCGACGAAGCTCATGCTCTGGCGCACGTTGGCTTCCAGCGAATCGACGACGGCGAAGACCGCGATGATGGCGAAGATGCCGACCGTGACGCCCAACAAAGACAAAATAGTGCGCAGCAGGTTCGATTTGAGGGCTTGCCACGCGAAGCGGAAGCTTTCCAGGGTCAGGCGCAGAGCGAGCATCGGGGAGCGAGGTTAACGAAAGGACGGAATGGGCCTAAACAACGGATTTCGGGCGAAAAGTAACGATTTATCCGGCCATTCTATGTACTTTTGCCAACCCAAAATTTTGTTAGATTCCCCCCGTATTGCCCAAAAGTTGCCCATGAAACTGTCTGAGTTCAAATTTGATCTGCCTGAAAACCTGCTGGCGCAGCACCCGGCCAAACATCGTGACGAGTCGCGCCTGATGGTTCTGCACCGCGACAGCGGCAAGATCGAGCACCGCGTGTTCAAGGACATCATCGAGTACTTCGGCGAGGGCGACACATTCGTGCTCAACGACACCAAGGTATTTCCGGCCCGCCTCTACGGCAACAAGGAAAAGACCGGGGCCAAAATCGAAGTGTTCCTGCTCCGCGAGCTGAACAAGGAAATTCACCTCTGGGATGTACTCGTGGACCCGGCCCGTAAAATCCGCGTGGGCAACAAGCTCTACTTCGGCGAAAGCGACATGGTAGCCGAGGTGATTGACAACACCACCTCGCGCGGCCGGACCATCAAGTTCCTGTTCGACGGCTCCGACGAGGAGTTCTACAAAGCCCTGCACGACCTCGGCGAAACGCCCCTGCCCCGCGAAGCCATTACCCGCGAAGCGGAGCCCGCCGACAAGGAGCGGTACCAGACCATCTACGCCAAGCACACCGGCGCCGTAGCCGCCCCTTCGGCCGGCCTGCACTTCACCCGCGAGGTGATGAAGCGCCTGGAAATCAAAGGTGTGGAAGTGACATCAGTGACGCTGCACATAGGTCTGGGCACGTTCCGCCCCGTAGACGTGGAAGACCTGACCAAGCACAAGATGGATTCCGAGAATTTCATCGTGCCGGCAGAAGCGGCGGTGGTGGTGAACAAAGCCCTGGACGCCAAGAAGCGCGTGTGCGCCGTGGGTACCACCTCGATGCGGGCGTTGGAATCGTCGGTATCGGCTAACAGCCGGCTGAAGGAAAACCAGGGCTGGACCGACCGGTTTATCTTCCCTCCGTACGAGTTCAAAATCGCCAATGCCCTGCTCACCAACTTCCACATGCCCGAAAGCACGTTGATGATGATGACTTCGGCCTTCGCCGGGCACGCCCTGCTGACGGAAGCCTATAAGCTGGCCATCAAGGAGAAATATAAGTTCTTCAGCTACGGCGACGCCATGCTGATTCTGTAATTGGGTCTTGGGAGCTTGGGGACTTGGATTTTGTTCTCTGCCGCCCTTTACCTTTCCTGAATAGGACTTACGCAAAACCCTCCTGGTGCCATTTCACGCAGTGTTTCGCAGTGTTAAACCGCAGTGTTTCGCAGTGCGAGGACGTTAAGAAGCTGTTTGAGTTAGCAGAATTTGAGCACCCGTTTGATGTTTGCCAAGCTAATCCATGCGT
>NZ_BAABDJ010000004.1:0-621 GCF_039539565.1 Hymenobacter fastidiosus
ACTGCACCCGGCCCTGCACCAGCGCGGCCTGGCGGTTCTGCAGCTCCGTGAGGGCCTCCACCGAGTCGATGGCGGCCAAGTCGCCGTAGCGGACCCGCTCGCGCACGGCCCGGAAGCGCACCGCCGCCAGCTCGGTATTCTGGCGCAGCAGCTCCTGCCGCTGGTAGCTCAGCGTCCAGTCCCAGTAGTCTTTGGCGGCCTGCAGCTGGAGCTTGTTCAGGGCCCCGCGCCGCTCGGCTTCGGCCAGGCCCTGCAGCGCCTGCGCCTGGCGCACCGCCGCCCGCCGCTCATCTATCAGCAGCCCCTGCGCCAGCGGCACCGAGAGGCCCACGTAGCTCAGGCCCACCGGGGCCGTGGAGCTTTCGGGGTTGACGAAGGTGCCCACGCCCCGCTCGAAGCCCGCTTTCACGTCGGCCCCGAACCAAAGCGGCACCCGCAGCTGGGCGTCCCAGTCGTGGAAGTAGTCCTTGCCGCCGAAGGTTTTGCCGTAGTATTTGCTGGTTGCCGCGGGGTCGAACTGGCCGCGGGCGAAGCGCACTTCCTGCAGGGCCCGCTCGGGCAGCAGGCCCGCCTGCCGGGCCACGGGGTGGCGCAGCGTGACGAAGGTCAATAAATCGGCCA
>NZ_BAABDJ010000005.1:0-621 GCF_039539565.1 Hymenobacter fastidiosus
ACTGCACCCGGCCCTGCACCAGCGCGGCCTGGCGGTTCTGCAGCTCCGTGAGGGCCTCCACCGAGTCTATGGCGGCCAGGTCGCCGTAGCGGACCCGCTCGCGCACGGCCCGGAAGCGCACCGCCGCCAGCTCGGTATTCTGGCGCAGCAGTTCCTGCCGCTGGTAGCTCAGCGTCCAGTCCCAGTAGTCTTTGGCGGCCTGCAGCTGGAGCTTGTTCAGGGCCCCGCGCCGCTCGGCTTCGGCCAGGCCCTGCAGCGCCTGCGCCTGGCGCACCGCCGCCCGCCGCTCATCTATCAGCAGCCCCTGCGCCAGCGGCACCGAGAGGCCCACGTAGCTCAGGCCCACCGGGGCCGTGGAGCTTTCGGGGTTGACGAAGGTGCCCACGCCCCGCTCGAAGCCCGCTTTCACGTCGGCCCCGAACCAGAGCGGCACCCGCAGCTGGGCGTCCCAGTCGTGGAAGTAGTCCTTGCCGCCGAAGGTTTTGCCGTAGTATTTGCTGGTTGCCGCGGGGTCGAACTGGCCGCGGGCGAAGCGCACTTCCTGCAGGGCCCGTTCGGGCAGCAGGCCCGCCTGCCGGGCCACGGGGTGGCGCAGCGTGACGAAGGTCAATAAATCGGCCA
>NZ_BAABDJ010000006.1:0-5523 GCF_039539565.1 Hymenobacter fastidiosus
ATACCGTTTCCGAACGGCTGAAATGGAGGCTGCTTGCATCCAACAAAACTAACTCAAACAGCTTCTAAGCGCTTTGGTGAATTTTACTCCCCTGCCCGACCCAGCGGAATCTGCTTTGAGTTTACGCTGGTGTACTGGTCAGCCGAACAACTAATGGGGCGTTGGTCAACGAAAACGGGGGGTTGGTCAATCCGAGCTTGGCGGGCGAAGCGTGGGGGCTTCTTTTGCGTCATCACCCGAATCGGTGACGCACGAACGCCCACTCAACCACAAGCGCCCCTTCATGAAAACGGTACTCCTCTTTTTGCTCACTCTTGTGACCATCCAGATTCTTGTCGCCCAACCCCGCGCCACGGCCATTCAACCACCCGCCAACCGGATAACGGTAATGGTACATCCCGGCATTGAGCTGTTTACGGTGGTGCAGCTACTGGCGGGCAAGTACCCGATGCCCAATAAGTCGGCTTATGCCAAAGAAACCGAGGCCTATTTTGCCCCGTTTGCCAACCACCCGGCGGTGCAGTACGCCCGGCAGCTGAAAGGCGTGTACTCCGACCTGCCCGAACTAGGCTACTGCCTCGACAATTTTCCGGCCGTGCGCATCCACTATCCGGCGCAAACGAACTGGTACACCCTGAACGGGAAAGACTCGATCCAGACCTATATGCGGCTCTGCAAGCAGTTTTTTGACGATAGTCATTTCTGGGCTTTTTATCAGCAGCATCAGACCCATTATGCCGCCTGGGCCAAACCCGTGCAGGCCCGGCTCGCCAGTGAAGGCCTCGTCACCAAGCTCGATTCGCTCTACCGCTTCCGCACTAAAGCCTCGTATTGGACCATCTGCCTCGACCCACTCAATAGCTGGGGCGCACACGCAATTATGCCCAAAACCCTCAATCCGCGCTACGCCGACCGGGTGGTATATAACGTGGGCTTTCTCCACGGCGAGTCAACCGACACGAGCGTGCCCACCTTTAGCCTCGGCTCCGAATCAGCGATAACCGTCTGGCACGAAGGGAGTCATATTTACACTAATGCCCTGCAGCAGCGCTACAAAGCCGAGATCAACAAGCTGGCCTATCTGCTCAATGAGACCGACGCGGGCATGAAGCGCAATAATATCCACGACTGGGCGCACTGTTTCAATGAGAACCTGGTGCGCGGCGTGGTCATTGCCCTGTTGCGGCAGTATCAACTGCCGAAGGAAGCCCGCAAACAGGCCGCCCGGGAAGTGGTGGATGATTTCCAATATGCGGGCGACATTGCCGACGTGATTTCGGCCCAATACACTGGCCGGCGTACGTACCCGGATTTCGAGCAGTTCTTCCCCGAAATTCTAGCGTACTTGGCCCGGAAATACCCCACCGCCGAATCGCCCAACCAATGATTGCTGCCCGGCCCCGCTCCTTCCCCGAATGGCCCGTTCACCTGCTGATCTGGGCGCTGCTGCTGGTCAAAGATATGGTGGCGATGTACGACACGACCACGTACCTGCCACCCGGCACGGCGGCGGTAACGTACTGGGGGCTGGGGGGGGGCTACCTGCTCATCAAGGCGACGGCGTTCTACCTGCCCGTGTGGCTGGTGGCCCGGCCGCTGCTGGCAAGTGCGCTTCGCTGGCGGTCCTTTGGGCGGGCGGCCATTGGCTTGCTGGTGACGCTCCTGCTGCTTACGGGGGTGCGGTACGGGCTGGAATTTTACGTGTTCAAGCCCCTGCTCGGCTTCGACAACTACGCCCAAAACACGTCTTTCACGGCGCAGTGGTTTATTGAAAACAGTGTCCGGTATTACTTTGATGCCGTGCTCTACGGGCTGCTCTACGCCGTTATTCGGCATAACCTGCTGGCGGAACGGCAGCGGCGCGAAATGCAGCAAGCCCACACCACGGCCGAACTGACTTTTCTACGCTCGCAGCTGAACCCGCACTTTCTCTTCAACACCATTAACGACATCTACGCGCTGGTATATCAGAAGTCAGATGCCGCGCCGGGCGCCTTGCTCAAGCTCTCCGAGTTGCTACGCTACATGCTGCACGAGGCCCACCACGACCGGGTATTGCTGAGCCGCGAAATAGAGTACCTGAACGGCTTGATCGAGTTGCAACGCATCGGCACGAAAGACAACCTGCGCCTGGATTACCAGCTGCGGGGTGCACTGAACGGGCAGCTGATCGCGCCCATGCTGCTGGTATCGTTCGTGGAAAATGCCTTCAAACACGGGGTGCTCGCTGATGCCACGCAGCCGGTTACACTCCAGCTCGACTTAAGTGCGACGACCCTGGACTTTTGCCTGCACAATGCCAAGAGCCAGCAGCAGAAAGATCAGGTCGGGGGTATCGGGCTGGCCAACGTGCGGCGGCGACTGGCGCTGCTCTATCCGGCCCGGCACACGCTGCGCGTGGCCGATACGCCCACCGACTTTCGGGTTACACTCCACCTCGACTTATGACTGATCCGATTCGCTGCCTGCTGGTGGACGATAAACCGCTGGCACTCGACATCCTGACCGATTACGTGGCCAAGGTGCCGTTTCTGCAACTAGCCGGCAGCAGCCAAAATCCGGTGGAAGCCCTGAACTGGGTGGAGGAGCGGCGCGTCGACCTGATTTTTCTCGATATCCAGATGCCGCAGCTAACGGGCCTGCAATTTCTGCAGGCCCTGGACCGGCGCGCGCAGGTGGTGCTGACGACCGCTTACGCGGAGTACGCGCTAGCCGGTTTCGAGCACGACGTGATTGATTACCTGCTCAAACCCATCCCCTTCGAGCGGTTCTACCAAGCGGTGCAGAAGGCCCAGCGGCGGCTGCGCCCGACACCGAATCCGGCCGAAATGCCGCGCCCCTACCTGTTCGTCAAAAGCGAACACCGGATGCAGCGGATCGATCTGGCGGAGGTACTCTACCTGGAAGGCTTACAGAACTACGTCGTTATTCATACGCTAACGGAAAAGATTATTGCCCGGCAAACGCTCAGCAGCCTGGAAGCAAGCCTGCCCGCTTCGGAGTTTGTGCGCGTGCATAAGTCGTTCATCGTTTCGCTGGCCCACACTCACACGGTGGAGCGCAGCCGGATTTTTATTCAAACGCAAGCAGGTGCCTCCGCGATAATTCCAGTTGGCGATACGTACCGAGGTGCTTTTTACGGTAGGCTATAAGCTGATTCTGTGCGCTCAACCTATCCTTTTTTCTGTGAACCCTTTCAATTATTCACATAGGGTCCGATAACGGGCCCTTATCGTATCCTATTTGAAGATGGGGCAGTTACTTAAACCACCGTTTACCTGAACGTAGCTATCGCGGATTATAGACTCACTACTCCCATGGATTGCAGTAGGAGACGAAGTCCGGCCAAGCCCTTTTCAGGTGGTCCAGCAGGTCCTTACCGGCTAGGGCGATGGTGTTCTCATGGGAGACATACACGACCCAATCAGCAGTGGCATTGCAGTAGTACATTTCTATTTGGCTTTGATGAGCGAAGCTTTTCACCTCAGCACTTACGCCGGACTTATCCTCGCCGACTTCACTAATCGCCCACCAAGACTTTTCGCCCAACTCTGGTAGCAGGTTCTGTAATTGGGCGACCCCAAACTGCTGCTCAAACACATTGTATTCAAAATAGATGGTATCAGCAGAAAGGCGGCCGATCAAGGGGCGCCACATCTTTCTCGGGTCAATGCCCCATTTCTCCCGGAGTTGTTGGCGGACGGTTTCGTTTTTCATATCGGGACCTGATAATACGCTCCTTTGGGTAAACTCCTCGCAGCTGCCCGGCACCAGGTGCCAGTGGGCCCCTGCCGGGCCGGGGGAGTTTAAGAAACTCGTCTACGATTGAAAGTTTACGAAACTGGCAGAAGGGATGAGTTTCGTAAACTCGCAACCAAGTGATTTTCCGGGCCTGAGCAAACAGGATTTTAGGGGCAGTGGGGAAGGGCCAATTCCCCGGCTTCTTTCTTCGTTCTGTCCCTTATCATAATGTTTGTTATAAACCCGACCTTGGAAAAATGGCGGTTTTGGGCTACCGGCGCGGCTTGCTGCCGGCGTAGTACTTTGGCGGGGGACCAGGCTCCATTTTGGGCGTTTACGAAACTCATCTCCCTGGGCCATTTCGTAAACTTTGAATCGTAGACGGGTTTCGTAAACTCACCCTGCGCCACAGTGGCCAGTTAGCCAACAGGTATGGGCTGATTCCTACCGTTCACCGAAAGGAGCCATTGTTTTTTCTTTTAACAACGCCCACACATTGCCCTCAAGAGCCGCATTATAGGCTATCTGTTACAAGTTCACACACACTGAATACGCCCCCCCCTTTCACGAAGCAACTCTTCTTCACCACCCCATTGACTAAAATATCGGCCCGAAGAACTGGTTCGCTGCCATAACCGTTCATCTCCACGCGCGCACGTATTCGGTCGGCTGCTCCGAATTTCCCAAGGTCGAAGCTCTCATTTATGGTAGTTTCATTAACGGAGTAGACGCGCAAAATGGGCAGATTCTCAACTGGGGCACCTGTAACGCCCGCATAGTCACGGGTTGAGGTGATAACGGCTGAACCCCCTACACCTGCCATCTTACTACCCGTAACCTGTACGCGCACGGCGTACTCTTTGGGTTTGGGGTCCTCTTGCTTGGCCCGGCTACAATAGCTCAACAGAACGGGTAGCATCAACAGCAGCACAAGACGGGAGAATAGAGAGCGGTTATTCATGGCAGCAAGGTAGCATTAGGTTGACATGGAAAGTACTCTACCCTACTATTTTTCAATTAGTTGATTTACAGTTATTTAGAGCTATTTTCAAGCAGAAAAGGACCTCTGCTGCCTGTTTGAAGGGGTTGCCAGCTAAACCGGGGCGGGCCGACCTTTGTGGTTCCAACACCTAAAAGCCACTCCCGCCCCGTGAAGCAACGCCTCATCGCCAAAATTACGACCGTTTTACAGCACGTGCCCCTGGTGGGCCATCTGTCGCGGCAAAAGTTTATCGCGCAATTAGTTATTGGCCTGATAAAGAGCCGCAACGTGCAATTTTGTGAAGTGGCCCAGCACCTGAACGATGCCGCCAAGCCCACCTCGAATGAAACCCGGATTCAGAACTTCTTCCGCGACGTGGAGCTCGACTACCTGGTGCTGGTTCAGCTGCTGGTCAGCTTGTTACCGGCCACCGGCAAGCTGCGCCTGTGTCTGGACCGCACCGAATGGGACTTCGGCCAGTGTCAGGTCAATATCCTGCTCGTCACCGTGGGCTGCGGCGCGTGGCACGTGCCGCTCTACTGGGAACTGCTCGACAATCGCAGCGGCAATTCCAACGCCGCCCAGCGTATTGCCGTGCTCGAAGTCTGCGTGGCGGTGCTGTGCCGCGAGCGCATTGGCCTGGTGCTGGGCGACCGCGAATTTGTGGGCCATGTCTGGCTGAAGTGGCTCAAAGACAGCGGCTTGAATTTTGTCATGCGCTTACCCAAGCACCACCTGCTGACCGAGCAGAGCGGCCGCCGTCGCGCCATTGCCGACCTGGGCCTGGCCGTGGGGCAGGT